>JAIDKP010000446.1 GCA_029051445.1 Muribaculaceae bacterium
CGGTATGCGTGTGATTCCTTCAAGTGTCAAGGTTACTGTGCCGGTGGAGGCTCTGATAGCAAAAAAACGTCAGATTCCGATTGAGGTGCGTAAGGCTCCGTCGGGACACCGTGTGATCACATTTCCCTCGACTGTCGAGATTTCTTATCTTGTGCCGATGAGTGTCTATAACAATGACAACTATGTGGTAAAGGCTTATGCCGATTACCGTAAGTCGGCCGGAAAGCTCGCTTTGTCGTTGTCGGCTGTTCCTGAAGAATATTCAGGGGTCACGCTCATGACCGATAGCGTCGAGTACCTGCTTGAACAATAGGACTATGCTGATTGCAATAACCGGAGGTATCGGCTCCGGAAAGTCGGTTGTGAGCCGTGTGCTTGATGCGATGGGCTACGAGGTGTATGACTGCGACAGTCGTGCCCGTGCGATCATAGACAACTCGGGTGAGATACTTCTTGAGATCGCCGGGTGTATATCGGACGATGTTATTGACGAGAACGGAGCCCTTGACCGTAAAGCTCTTGCATCCATAGTATTTGCCGACAGTGCAAAGCTTGAAATTCTTAATGGTATCACGCATGGAGCAGTGCGGCGGGATCTTGCCGAATGGAAAAATAGAAGGTGGGGAGGGAGCCGCCCTATTTTTGTCGAGACTGCGATATTGTATCAGAGCGGGATTGACAGGATGGTTGATGAAGTCTGGGAGGTCACCGCGCCGTTTGAGGAGCGTGTGGCGCGCGTGATGGCGCGTGACGGAATTGATCGGGAAGCGGTGTGCCGAAGGATTGAATCACAGAAAATTGTCGTGGACTCGCCACACGAAAATGTGAAGGTCATAATCAATGACGGATTTACTCCGTTGCTTCCTCAGATAATTGATTGTGTCGCGCTCTCAGACACGTGATCGGGTCTATTGATCTTTTTTGCCTTAAATCAAATATCATATGAAATTACTTTATGGAAGAATGCTGACGGCTGTTGCAGCTGTCATGCTTGCTGTTACAGCTTCGGCTCAGACGCAGTGGTATAACCCGATGGATGCCGATGTGCCGTTTCTGAGTGGTCGTGGGTGGAACAAAGAGGTAGGAAACAAGTCGTTTCACCGTATGCCCGACCGAATGGAGGCAGATATGCCAAAGGCTGTGTGGTCGCTGTCTAAAAACAGTGCCGGTGAGTCGGTGAAGTTTCTGTCGAACAGCCGGACTGTGAAGGTGAAATATACGCTTGAAGGTGTCGGCGGTTTTGTCAACATGGCGATGCTTGATCATGGCGGGATTGATCTTTATGCCCGCGATGCCAATGGCCGTCAGCATTGGATCGGCAACCACATGGGCTGGAGCTTTGGTGACACGATTACTATTACTTACAGTGATATAGAAACGAAGGATTTTGCATCGCGCGGTCTGGAGTATGAGGTTTTTCTGCCTCCCTACAGCACAGTGACATCAATGCAGATCGGGGTTGACGAAGGAAGTTCGTTTGAATTTCTGCATGAGTCGGCCGAGCGTCCGATTGTGGTGTATGGCAGTTCTATTGTCCAGGGTGCCTCGCCTTCGCGGCCGGGGCTGATGTGGACGACCCAGGTGAAGCGTGATATGGATTATCCTGTCGTGAATCTCGGATTTTCCGGTTCTGCGTTTATGGAACCGGCGTTGTTTGAGGCGATGGGGGAGATAGACGCGCGTGCCTATGTCCTTGATCCGATCCCCAACAGCTACAGGCTTGGCGAGGAGATCGTGACGCGTATGGTGTCGGGAGTGAAATACCTGCGTACTAAAAACGATGCTCCGATCCTGCTTGTGGAGAGTGCAGGGCCTGTAGACAGTGTGTTTCGCGGCAAACTTAACGAGGAGTACAGGGAGGGTAATGCCTGGTTGAAAAAAGCTTATGATGATCTTCGTTCGCAAGGTATTGACAGGCTCTATTACCTTTCGAAGGAGGAGATCGGTATGGATGAGGATTCATATATAGAAGGGACGCACCCCAATGATATAGGCAACCGCCTGCAGGCTAAGGCTGTTGAGAAAAAATTGTGGGAGATGATGCCTGAGGATGTCGTAAATGGCCGCTATCGGCCTATACGTCAGCATCGCGACGGACTTTATACATGGCATGAACGTCACAACGATGTCATAAGACTCAATCATACGACAGATCCCGAGGTTCTTTTTATAGGCAATTCTATAACACATTTCTGGGGTGGTGAACCTGTATCTCATTGCAATGGCGGCAAGACCTGGAGCAAACTTTGGGGAAAGCGCCGGGTGGTGAACATGGGCTTCGGCTGGGACAGGATAGAAAATGTGTTCTGGCGTATAAATCATGGTGAGCTTGAAGGATGTGCCCCGGAATATATTTTCCTTCTTATCGGTATCAATAATATAAACAACGGTGAAAAAGTCGAGGATGTAGCTCGCGGAATAGTTGATCTTGCAGCCGCCATAAACAGCCGGCAGCCTCAGGCCAAACTATATGTGCTTGAAACTTATCCGGCCAAAGGAAAGGAGGAAATTGTCGAGAGACTGAATTCTCTGGTGCGGGAGTGGCTTCCTGTGGATGAGCAGGTGAGACTTGTCAGTCTGAACGCAGCTCTTACGCTCAAGGATGGCAGTGGAAAAATTAATCCGGATATGTTTATCGAGGGACTTCATCCAAATGAGAAGGGATATGCCGCTCTTGCCAAAGAACTACGAAAACAATGCGGTGTAAAGTAGCTATTGTCTGTATTGTAATCAGTTAGATTCGTATTGGCGTATGTCTGGTGCGGATTGGGTACCTTAGGGTATGAAGTTTTAAAACTTTTTTAGAAAAAAAATAGCATAGATCTATTGTCAGTTTAAAAAATAGGCGTACATTTGCAACGTGTTTTTCATGGTATTAGATTTTAAGGTTATTAAAGGTTGGTTGTCGTGAGACAATCAATTTTTTTTGTACCTACCCAAAAGCGGGGTAGGTCTTGTTTTTTACAGACTATGAGTTTTTGTGTAGTTGTTTAATAGCAGTAGGGGGGACAAGTGAAACAATGATATCGGTGACTGAGGTGTAGTCGGTCGTTGGGAAGATGATCGAAAAAAAAAACCGGGAGGCGGGCTTGGAGCCAGTCTCCCGGTCGGTTTATAAGGTGTCGTAGTGACGACGGTTTACTTGGCTTCCCAGCCGAGGGCAGATGCGCCGAGTACGGCTGCGTCACTCTCTTTCAGTTCGGAAAGAAGGATTTTAATCTTGTTTCTGTGGATAGGCATGTTGTTGGCCTCAAATGACTCGCGAAGCGGACGCATGAGATATTCTCCGCTCTTTGCGAGACCACCGAAGATGATGAAGGCTTCGGGTGAAGTGAAGGAGGCGAAATCGGCGAGTGCCTCACCAAGTATCTTACCGGTGAAATCAAACACGTCTTTGGCAATTTTATCGCCTGCTACGGCTGCATCATATACATCTTTTGATGTGATATCTTCGAGCGGCATGTTTCGTAGTATTGACTCCTCGTTTGCACGTGCCTGGAGGAACTCGCGTGCTGTTGTAGCAACACCGGTGGCCGAGCAATATGTCTCGAGGCAGCCGCGGCGTGTGCATCCGCACTGTCGTCCGTTGTGACGCGATGTGATGTGTCCGAGCTCACCTGCCATTCCGTCGGTGCCGTATACCATCTTGCCGTCGACAACAACGCCGCCGCCTACTCCTGTGCCGAGGGTGATCATGATAAAGTCTTTCATGCCGCGGGCTGCTCCGTAGGTCATTTCACCGATAGCTGCTGCATTTGCGTCGTTTGTCACGGTGACGGGTATGCCGCCGAATGCTTTGCTCAAAGCCGATGCCAGGGGCACATTGCCGCTCCAGGGAAGATTGGGGGCGAAAACGATTTCGCCGGTGTTGTAGTTGCCGTTGGGCGCACCGATGCCGATACCGAAGATTTTGCCCTCAGCTCCGTATGCCTTGATGAGATCGTCGGCTTTTTCGTGGAGAGCTTTTATATAGTCGTCGAAAATAGGATAGCTCTGAGTTTTGATCGAGTTGGTAGCCAGTACGTTGCCGCGTGCGTCAACAATGCCGAATACAGTGTTTGTACCACCTATGTCTATGCCAAGCACATAAGGCTTGGTTGCAGGTGAAGGAGATGTTGTGTCCATGTTCAATGATATTGTTTGGATGATTGATTATTTTTCAGAGGGTATTGACGATGTCAGTATTGTGGCATTGCCGTCAAGGCTGACTTTTCCGGTTTCGGCCGGGATGAGTATGGTCTCTCCCTGTCGCAGACTCACGGTCGAGTCATCGGCTTTGAGCGTTGCCGCTCCTTTGACCACAGTGAGCGACAGGAATGAATCCTGCGGCATTTCAACATCGAGTTTTCCTGTCGGTTTAAGAAGTCCCACCGTGAAGAAGGGGCAGTCGACAAGTGTCGACGATGTCGCGTTGTGGTCGTAGTCGGTGAGATAGTCTCCGGTGACTTTGTAGTCGATCGCATCGCGGGCTTCTTCGGTGTGCAGCTGGCGCAGGTTTCCCTGTGCATCGCGTCGGTTGTAGTCGTATATGCGGTATGTTATGTCGCTGGTCTGCTGTATCTCGGCGATGAGGTTTCCGGCTCCGATAGCGTGTACGCGTCCGGCCGGTATGAAGAAAACATCGCCGGGATGTGATTCATGACATGCTATGTCGTCGGTGAATGTGCCGTCGCTGACATGGTTCACATATTGGTCTGGTGTGATCTCGCGTGCCATGCCGGCATGTATTTTCGCACCCGGACGCACGTCGATGACATACCACATTTCGGTTTTGCCTTTGCAGTTGTGTCGCTCGGCGGCAAGGATGTCGTCGGGATGCACCTGTACCGAGAGATCGTCGTTGGCATCAATAAGCTTGATGAGGATCGGAAATTGCGTTCCGAATCGACGGAGAGGAACTGCGCCGATGAGTTTGTCTCCGTATTGCGCGATGAGGTCGCGTAGGCTGCGTCCCTGGAGCGGACCGTCGGCTACTATGCTTTCATGGCCGGTCACGTCGGAGAGTTCCCAGCTTTCACCGACGCTGTCGGTGGCTGTCTCAGTGGCCTTGAACGCGGCAAGACGGCTACCACCCCATATCACGCTCTTGAATTGAGGTATGAATTTTAGTGGGTATAGTTTGGCAGACATGCCTCTATGCTGATTGAGTTAGTTAGGAATTATGCCTCTTTTGTGAGGCTCTCTTTGGCAAATGTAATGATTTTTATTATATAATCCTTATTTTTGCTGTAAAATTAAGTAGCTTCCCTTTGATCGGGGCAATCAATCATTATCGCATGAAAGAGTTTATCCAGGTGCTTCGCCGTTTTGTGCCTCCCTATAAGAAATATCTGATCCTTAATCTGGTCTTCAATCTGCTGTCGGCAGTGCTGACGCTGTTTTCGTTTGCTTTGATCATTCCGATCCTTGAGATGCTTTTCAAGGTGAAAGAGTCGGTCTATGTTTATATGGCTCCCGGCAGTGCGTCGATGAAAGACGTGATGATCAATAATTTCTATTACTACACTCAGGAGGCTATCAGCGACTGGGGTACGTCGGCCACGCTCGCCGCACTTGCCGGCCTTCTTGTTGTCATGACGGCCCTGAAGACCGGTGTGCAGTATCTGAGCTCTTATTTCATAATACCGCTTCGCACCGGCATAGTGCGTGACATACGCAATTATGTATATGACAAGATCGTTTCGCTGCCGATCGGTTTTTTTACCGCCGAACGCAAGGGCGATGTGATGGCTCGCATGAGCGGTGATGTCGCCGAGATCGAGAATTCGGTCATGTCGTCTCTTGATATGATGTTCAAGAATCCGGTGATGATCATCGTGTGTCTTGGCATGATGATAGCGATAAGCTGGCAGTTGACGGTGTTTGTGCTCATTCTGCTTCCTATAGCCGGCTATTTTATGGGTAAGGTAGGTAAAAGCCTTAAACGCAAGTCGCTTGAGGGGCAGACGCAGTGGGGCTTGCTTATGTCGATGATCGAGGAGCTGCTTGGCGGGTTGCGCGTGGTAAAGGCCTTCAATGCCGAAGAAATGGTATCAGGGCGTTTTCATGACGAGAATAACCGTTTTCTTGACATCTCCAACCGTGTGATGCGCCGGCAGTCGCTTGCACACCCGATGAGTGAGTTTCTTGGCACTGCGGCTATCGCTATCGTGCTGTGGTTTGGCGGCACGCTGATACTGAGCGGCACATCATCGATGAATGCCGCGTCGTTTATATACTATATGGTTATTTTCTATAGTATCATCAATCCTGCCAAAGATTTTGCCAAGGGTGCCTACGCAGTGCAAAAGGGGCTTGCATCGATGGAGCGTGTCGACCGCATACTCAATGCGGTCAATCCGATCGCTGACCCCGAACATCCGGTCAGAGACAAGGATCTGAGAGGGGCAATAAAATATGAGGGAGTTTCATTTGGCTACAACGACGAGCGCGAGGTGCTCAGCGATATTAATCTTGACATACCGGCAGGGGCGACTGTCGCTTTGGTCGGGCAGTCGGGGTCGGGCAAGTCGACGCTTGCCGATCTGCTGCCTCGCTTCTACGACGTTGACAAGGGGCGCATCACTGTCGACGGTATAGATGTGCGTGATCTGGCTGTGCACGATCTGCGCGGTCTCATGGGCAATGTGAACCAGGAAGCGATACTTTTCAATGACACATTTTTCAATAATATAGCGTTCGGCAAGCCCGATGCCACGCAGGAGCAGGTTGAGGCAGCGGCGCGCACGGCCAACGCTCACGAGTTTATCATGGAGACCGAGCATGGCTACCAGACCAATGTGGGTGACCGTGGATGCCGCCTGTCGGGCGGTCAGCGTCAGCGTGTGTCGATAGCGCGTGCGATACTTAAAAACCCGCCTGTGCTGATTCTCGATGAGGCTACGTCGGCCCTCGACAGCGAGAGCGAGCATCTTGTGCAGGAGGCTCTCGACTCGCTCATGAGGAACCGCACTACGCTTATCATCGCCCACCGTCTGTCGACTATAGCCAATGCCGATATGATATGCGTGATGCACGAGGGGCGCATTGTGGAGCGCGGCACCCATGACGAACTTCTGCAACTTAACGGATACTACCGCCGTCTGGTTGACATGCAGAAATTCTGAGATGTCATTATTATTGTGATAAAAAAAGTGGGGCGGGGGAGTTGCAGAAACGGGGAATTGTGTAAATTTGCAGACACAAATGCCTGAAAAGGCTGTAAATTGAAATCAATCGTTCTATAAATACCTAAAACCAAGTACATCATGGCATACGTTATCGATGACAATTGCGTGGCTTGCGGCACCTGTCTGCCCGTTTGCCCCGTTGAAGCTATCTCAGAGGGTGACAAGTACAGCATCGACCCCGACACCTGCATTGAGTGCGGTTCGTGCGCAGAGGTTTGCCCCAGCGGAGCTATCTCGCTTCCCTGACAGGCTTTCACCTGACATAGAAGTTATCATGCGGGACTGTGCCGACCGGTGCAGTCTCGTTTTTATTGTGATGTACGGCAATGTATGCTGCATGTGGTTTGTATAGGTGATCTGAAATAGCTAACTTTGTGGCGATCATCGGAGGGTCGATAGTCGCAACTATTTGGCTGGATAAGATGTCGGGTGCGCCCGGTTGTCTTATTCGGTCTATTTTTTTTGTGGTTATTCCAAAATTCTGAATCTATGAAGGAGAGTTCTGCCGCCGGCCTCGATTATGCCGGAGGAAAAGTAAACAGTCTTTTTATTAAAATGTTTGTCCCGACGTTGTTTGGACTGATATTCAATGCTCTGATAACAATTGCCGACGGTGTTTTTGTCGGTCAGGGCGTCGGGCCAAACGGGATTGCGGCGGTCAATATCATAGCGCCGCTTTTTATGGTCGTCACCGGATCGGGGCTGATGTTCGGCATAGGTGCTTCGGTTATCGCCGGAATCGCAATCGCGCAGGGCGACAGCCGCAGGGCGTGTGTGAACATGACCCAGGGGTGTGTTTTCTCGGCCGTGCTGATAACAGTGCTTGTGCTCGGGCTGTTTTTTTTCAGAGAGGAAACGGCTCGTTTGTTCGGGTGTTCCGATGAGCTGATGGATGGAGCTATAGATTATCTGACATGGCTGATTCCAGGAATGTTTTTCCTGATTTTCGAGTGTATCGGCATGATGGTGATACGACTTGACGGTTCGCCTAAGTTCGCCATGTACTGCAATATCATACCGGCCGTCTTCAATGTGTTTCTTGACTATTATCTTGTGTTTCCCTGCGGAATGGGTGTAAAGGGTGCCGCAATAGCCACTTCGGCCAGCATATCGGTTGGAGCCGTTATGGTATTTGTCTATTTCACAAGGTTTTCATATGTATTGAAATTCATGTGGAGCGGCCGCGGTTTTTTTGTGAACACATGGCGCCAGATATGCATAGGTTCATCGGCTTTTGTCACAGAGGCGGCTATGTCGGTGATGATGCTTACCGGCAACTATATGTTTATGAAATACTATGGTGAAACGGGGGTCGCGGCATTCAGTATCGCCTGTTATTTGTTTCCTCTGATGTTCATGATGAGCAATGCGGTCGCTCAGTCGGCTCAACCGATAATCAGTTACAATTACGGTGCTCAGGCGCGTGATCGCGTGATGGCGGCGTTTCGTCTGAGTGTCAGGGTCGCGGCTCTGTGCGGTCTGTCGGTGTTTCTTGTCATATCACTTTTTGCCGACGGTGTCGTGGCGCTTTTTATCGATCCGTCATGCAGTGCCGGTCAGCTTGCCGTGTATGGTCTTCCGATTTATGCGTCGTGCGCAGTGCTCTTTGCTGTAAATATTGCTTTTATAGGCTACTATCAAAGCATAGAGAAGTCTTTTATGGCTATGCTGTTCACTCTGATGCGTGGTGCTGTTGTACTTGTACCTATGTTTTATGTCCTGCCCGTTTTTTTTCCGGGATGGGGTATTTGGGCGGCGATACCGTTGTCGGAGGCTGTCACTCTGACGGCGATCTGTATGACATATTTCTACGGTGTAATGAAGCGACGCATGAAACTGTGTCGGGACTCATCGTCCGGCGGCCGATGCTCCTGAGCCTGAGAGGTCGCTCTCGAGTTTGCGGGAGGCATGACGTGTCTGCCTTCCCCATGATATATTATAGGAAATCTGAAGGAAGGGCATACGGTCGCAGGCGGTGGTGCGCATTACGGTTTTCTGCTTCACGAGGGCAGAGCTGACTGTGGTTTCCTGGCTGTATCGCCCGATGGGATTGAAAAGGCCGAACGCGAAGTGCCAGTCGCTCCATGAGTATCCGACCTGGCATATCGTGTAGGATTCGCCTCTCTGTATGCGCTCTCCAAGCTGATATGCTATGCCGCGCTCATATTGCAGTGTGGCGTCAAATCCCCAGTGATAGACTGTGGCATCTACGTTGCCCGACCAGTTGCTGAGGTTGTGGCGGTAGTTGTGTCCTTTGGTCCAGGAGCGGCTGAATGTGACAGATCCACTCAAAGTGGCCCATCCGGGTATGCATTCCCAGCGCGGGGATAATGTGGTCTCGAAGTAGGATGCGTAGCCGCTATTGTTCCATGTGTGCAGTATTTTTCCGTCTTTCCAGGTGTAGTACTCCTGAACGGGATCGGGTGAGTGCTGGAACGATGTCGATATGCTGCCTGAGAATCTCTGACCGAAAGCGAAACCGTAGCGTAGCCGCGATTTATATGACACATATGATTTCAGGGATGGATTTCCTTGCTGTATTATGAACCCGTCGACCTGCTGCACTATTGGCGATGTCTCGCCGACCGACGGTGACAGTGTCATGGACGAGAGCGTGAACGACCAGCGCGATATGTCGTTGTAGCGCCATGCCACCGACAGTCGTGGCGTGAAGTGCAGTTTCGAGACATGCTTGCCTTCGGTCGAATTGTCCTGCCATGTGCCTGCCGCTCCGGCTGTGACGTTCCATTTACCTGCCTGGAGCGAATATTCTCCGAAAAAGTAAAGTCTGTCGGTTGTCTGCCGTACTGTCAGCGTAGGGTCGGTATCATGCAGATAGTGTGCACGGTTTACCGATCCGGAGTAACGTACTCCGGCGGTGAGTGAATTTGTGTCCCATGCTTTTGTATAGTCTGTCTCGGCTGACCATGATGTGCGTCGGTTGTGTATGTTGTTGTCGATGTGCAGCTCGTCGCTTATGTCGCATGCGTCTGGTTCTTCGGAATAGATGCGCCGACTTATGCCGGTGCTGCGTCCCCATCCTATGTTGGCCATTATTGTCTGGCTGCGTGGCAGTTTCTGCTCGATATAGGCGCTGAGCTGCTGGTTTTTGTTTGGATCTCTCTGGCGGTCGGTGAGACGGGTGGATCCTGTGGTACCACGAGTAGCGAGGTTCCCCACGTATAGAAGTTCCTGGCCGAAGTTCATCGGAAAGTAGGCAGATATATATATATTTGTCTTTTCGGGTACATAGTAGTTGTAGTCAACGGCCGGATATATTCCGATATTTTTAAAATGGCCTCTGACAGGAGTCTCATCGCGTTCTACGACACTTCCGTCGGGCATGTTGTAGCGATCGTTGTAGTCACGGAATATCGGCACGTTGTTGCGGATGTTTCCGAACCCTCTGACATTTAACTGGCTTTTGCCGTGCTCGATTGTGGCCGAGAGATTGGCGTTGTTCCACCCATAATTGAATGCCTGCATGTCGGAGAGCGAGAGTGATCCGCCACGGTCGGGATTGATGACGACAACGTTGATCACTGCGACAGCTCCGTCGTATTTCAGCCCGGGGTTGTCGATGAACTCTATGCGGCGGATGTTTTCGACAGGTATCGCGTAAAACTGGTTGATATCTGCTTTCCGCCCGTTGATGCGTATTTCGGCATCTTTGCCGTTGACGGTAATCTTGCGCATCATGTCGTTGACTGAAACCGACGGTATGCCTATGTTGGATAGAAGATTGAAAGCCGATGAGGAGCGTTGCTTCACTTCATCGGAGATGGCGTAGACATCGCGGTCGGTCTTGCGTATGACCGGCGTGGCTTTTACGGTTATTTCTTCAAGTGTCTTTGCGGCAGAGACAGAGTCGGTTGTCTCCTGTGCGTTGGCTGAAATAATAATGAGAGAGGATAGGAGCAGTGTTGCGGATGGTCTCATGTTATGCGGTGTATTTGTTCTGATATTTAGACGTTATATTTAAAAAACAGGTTACATAGTGACTGGCGTAAGTAAAAAAAATGTATATTTACAATCGTGTGTCTGCATGTCGCAGTCTGTTTAAATCATAGAGTTACAAGTATGGAAAAAGAGAACGGAAAACATGACTTTTTGCCGGAAATACCGCCGCCACCATTTGCCGCGGATGTGAAGACTGTAGAGACAGGAGCGTGTGAACCCTCTGTCGCGCCGGGAGAAAAACGCAGCCAGTCGCTCGGACTGAAGATACTTTTTATTGCGCTGATTTCACTTGGCCTGCTGATTCCTGACCTGATCATGATGTCGCTTATCAGTGACAGGGAGCATGCCCAGAATACAACCGTTGCCGAGATCTCCTCGTCGTGGAGCGGTGAGCAACTGATTTCAGGGCCTATCATCACTATTCCTTACGACAGTATCTCGCCAGACGATACCGGCGGCAAGGTGCGTCTGCTTCCTGAGTCGCTTAATTTTAATGCCAATGTGGAGTCACAGACTCTTCACCGCGGCATTTATGAGTCGGTTGTCTATAATGCCGATGTAAAGCTGTCGGGCGATATAAGCCTCGCGCCGCTTGAGGCGCTTGGCATTCCTGTTTCGGCTTATCGTTTCAAGGATGCGACAGTGACAGTCGGTATCGGTGATCTGAAAGGTGTAGAGGATATCTCTACCCTGGCTATCGGAGACAAGAGCATAGAGATGGAAGGGGGACGCAACCTGCAGGTCTACAGCTTCAGTCAGATAGATGAAATGGAGTTGAACGACGACTATGTATATGTTGTAGATATGACTTCGGGCACCGGTTCCGGATCGGGTTGCATGGAGGCTCAGGTCGGTATCATATCGGCCGACACGATGAGGTATCCCTACAGTCTGACGATGAAGCTGCGCGGGTCGCGCGCTCTCGGTGTCACTCCTATCGGACGTCATAATGACATTGCCATTGCGGGCGACTGCAAGTCTCCTTCGTTCAAAGGTATGTTTCTTCCGAGCGAGCGCGAGGTTGCCGACGGCAGCTTCAAGGCCGATTGGACTCTCAATTCGATCAACCGCGACTATCCTCAGGCATTTGTGGGTGATCGCGCGTCGTCGATCACGTCATCGGCCGCGGTTGTCGACATGCTTGTTCCTGTCGACCGCTACCAGAAGACCGATCGTGCGGTTAAGTATGCAATAATAGTGGTGTTGCTGACGTTTATCGCCGTATTGTTTGCAGAAATAATGATGCGTCACCCGATACATTTGTTCCAATATCTGCTTATCGGCCTGGCTCTGATATTATTTTACTCGTTGCTGCTTTCGCTGTCGGAGCACATTTCGTTCGGTTTAAGTTATCTTGTGGCGGCTGTAATGACTATCGGACTGATATATCTGTATATGCGTGGTGTGCTTCGCTCGGCCAAAGTATCGTTGGCGATTGCCGGTCTTCTTTCGGTGATATATACATTCATCTATATTCTGCTTTGTCTTGAGACATTTGCGCTGCTGACCGGAAGTGTCGGGCTGTTTATAGCATTGGCAGCGATAATGTATGCGACGTTGAAGCTGCGTATCGATAACCGCTGACCGACTGTATGCCTGCGGTGTCGGCTGGCCGCATGTAATTCAGTCTGAAATCACAGTTGAAATATGAGTTGCCTCACTTGTATAAGGGTGGGGCAACTTTTGTATTGGATATATAGTTAAAATATGGGTATTGGAGTTAAAAATCAGTAAAATTTGTTCATTTTTTTTTTTTTTTTTTTGGGAAAGTTAATTCCTTTGGGGGCGAAAGAAAAAACCGGTTAAAATTTATTAACCCCAATTATTAATAATCCAACCATGCGAAAACTGACAAGTTTGCTGTTGTGTATGTGCTGCGCTATAATCAGCCATGCAATCACAGTGAAAGGTCTCGTCGTTGATGAATCCAATGAACCCATCATCGGAGCGACTGTCATTGAACTTGGAAATCCGTCCAATGGCACGTCTACAGATATCGACGGCGCTTTTACTATCAATGTTCCTGCCCAGGCTAAGCTACAGGTATCATACATCGGGTATGCTACCGAGCAGATAGCGGTGGAGGGCCGCACTAACATCACCGTCGTACTCAAGGATCAGACCACATCGCTCGATGAGGTTGTTGTCGTAGCGTTCGGTAAGATGAAAAAGGAGGCATTTGTGGGATCGGCCGCTGTGATGAAGAGCGACGATCTTGCCAAATCCCAGGTGACAAATGCGGCTCAGGCACTTGCCGGACGTGTTGCCGGTCTTCAGTTGAACAATGCGAGCTCACAGATGGGAGAATCGCCCTCTATCACCATACGTGGTGTCGGGTCGATATCGTCGGACACGGAGCCTCTTATCGTTGTTGACGGAATGCCTTTTGACGGTAGCCTGAACCTTATAAATCCAGCCGATATCGAGTCGATCACTGTGCTCAAGGATGCTTCGTCTAACGCGCTTTACGGTGCCCGCGGTGCCAACGGTGTGGTCATGATCACCACCAAGCGTGCCCAGGGCGACGCACGTGTGACGTTCAACGCCAAATGGGGTGTTAACTCAAGCGCTCTCCAGAACTATAAAACACTCAACGCACAGCAGTTCTACGAGACTCTCTATACAACGATTTACAATTACGAGACCACAAAGGACAATCCCCGCACTCCTGCTGATGCACATGCCTATATCAACCAATCGTTTATGAATACGGCTGAAAGCGGAGTCGGTGCAGGATACATGGTATACAGCGTTCCTTCGGGTCAGGATTTTATTCTGGAGGGAGGAAAGATGAATCCGGCTGCCACTCTCGGAACAAAATACACATATCAAGGTCAGGAACTCTGGCTTCAGCCCGACGACTGGTCGGAGCTCGGTCTTCAGGACGGCTTTCGCCAGGAATATAACGCGACAATAAGCGGTGGACGCGACGGTTTCAATTTCTATTCGTCGCTCGGTTATCTCGATCAGGACGGCATCACTCCCAATGCATGGGAGAAACGTCTGTCGGCCCGACTGAAAGTCGACTATCAGGTGAAACCCTGGATGCGTGTGGGTGCCAACTTCAACTACACCAACTATAAGTATTCGCAGGTATCGGAGGGGGGCATGGCAAACGCCAACGGAACGCTTACCAACACTATCGGTATCGGTACAATCTGGTCGGTGATCAAGAACTGGGCTCCGATCTATCCGGTGTATATTAGTGACGGCAACGGCAATATCATGATCGACCAGTGGGGGCAGCCGACCTATGACTTCGGTGACAAGTACGGGCTTCACCGCGGTGCGATCGGCAGCAACCCGACCAATGCCATCTTCAGCAACAAGTACCGTCAGAGCACTTCAAACGGAAACTCGCTCCAGGCAAGCGGATATGCAGAGTTCCGTCTGCTTCCCGAGCTGACGCTTACTGTAAATGGAAGCACATATCTTTATGACCGCAAGGCGTTTTATGCGACATCGCCGTTTCAGGACTATTATACCAGCTCGTCGGACAACGGTTATCTGTCGCTGACCAAATATTCGACCCGTACCTACAACCTGCAGCAGCTGCTCAACTACGACAAGAGCTTCGGGCTGCACGGTATTGAGGCTCTTCTCGGTCATGAGTATTATAACTATACCTACAATTATATCAGCGGCTCGGGCAACAACTTCGGTATCGACAACTCGACTGAGTTCGGGACTGTGCTTAACCGTAATCTCGTAAGTTCATATTCGACAAAATATAACAACGAGGGTTATTTCCTGCGTGCGATATACAACTATGACCGCCGCTACTATGCCAACGCATCGTTCCGCCGTGACGCTTCGTCGCGTTTTGCCAGGAATCACCGCTGGGGTTCGTTCTGGTCGGCAGGTGCAGCCTGGGTGATCAGCAATGAGGAATTCTTTAATTCTGATAAGGTAGACAATCTCAAGTTTAAGGTGAGTGTTGGCTCGCAGGGTAATGACAATATCGGAAATTACCGATATGCCGACCGTTATGATGTTGTCAACAATAATAACCAGGCCGCTTTCCAGTGGATCCAGAAGGGTACTGAGAATATCACATGGGAAACCAATACCAACTGGAACGCAGGTGTCGAATTTGAGCTATTCAACCATCGTCTGACCGGTAGTGTGGATTATTTCTACCGCAAGACATCGGACATGCTTTTCTCGATCACTACGCCTCCTTCGGCAGGTTATACAAGCTATTATGCAAATGTCGGCGACATGCGCAATACCGGTTTTGAAATTGCTCTCGACGGCACAATCATGCAGACCAAGAATTTCACCTGGAATGCCAATTTCAATATAGGCTATGTCAAGAACAAGGTGCTCAAGCTTCCTGAAAGCGTGAAGACCCAGTCTTTTGACGGACATGAAGGATATGTTAATCTTGACGGATCGTTTGTATCGCTGTACCGTTTTGCGGTAGCCGAGGGACTTCCGCTCTACAGCTGGTATACCAAGCAAAGCGCGGGTGTGGATCCTGAAACAGGTGCGGCTCTTTATTGGAAGAATACAAAGGATGAGGCCGGAAACATAATCGGACGTGAGACTGTGGAGAACAGTAATGAGGCTGACTACTATGTCAGCGGAGATGCAATGGCGCCCTGGAACGGAGGTTTCGGCACGTCGCTGACCTACCGCGGATTTGACTTCTCAGTGAACATGAACTTCCAGCTTGGAGGTCTTGTATATGATTACACTTATCAGGGTCTTATGGGCTCAGGCGGCATGGCTACATCGCAGAACTGGCACGTCGATATATTGAACCACTGGACCACGGAAAACAAAAACAGTGAAATCCCGCGTCTGCGCGCCAATGAGCTTTACAGCCAGAACGCCATGACAGACCGCTTCCTGACAAGTGCTTCTTATCTCAATCTGCAGAACATCAACTTCGGCTACACGATCCCGCGGTCAATGACAACAAAGTGGGGACTCGAGAACCTGCGTGTGTATTTCACCGGTGAGAATCTCGCATATGTGTCGGCCCGTCGCGGTCTTGATCCCCGTCAGAGCAATTTCGGTATCACCAATCCGGAGATGTATTCACCGACACGTACAATTTCAGGCGGTGTACAGCTTACTTTCTAACCCTACTATCTTAAAACTGATATGAATAAACTATATATGGCGGCGGCCGCTGGACTGATGCTCGTCGGAGCAAGCGGCTGTATAGAGGAGACTCTGCCTACCGATTACGTTCTTGAATCTCAGATCGAGGCATCGGAGTCGGCTCTCGAAGGAATGGTAAACGGTATCTACACCACTATGGTGGGTTACAAGAACGATGACGGCGGTATCGAGACGATCTCCTACGGGAGTATGCGCCTGATGATGGAACACCTGACAACCCCGATGATGTGTGCCGGATATACAGGTTTCAATACGATGGCGGCATGGGCCTATGGTGCAGTCAGCTCAATCGGCTCGAACCGCGGTATCTATCCGTCGTATGTCTACTATGGCTGGATCAAGACAGTCAATGACATAATAGGTATGATTCCCGATGACACAAGTGATGTGACACGTCAGCATTATCTCGGTATCGCTTATGCCTACCGCGCGCTTTACTATCATGAGCTTGTGCAGGTGATGGAGTATAAGACTCCGGGCCGCAGCGGCGACGGCTATACTTATGTTCAGCCCGAGAATAATCTGGTGAATGTAGGTGTGCCCATCGTGACGGAGTCGACTACTTCGGAGCAGGCTGCCAATAATCCACGTGCAACGGTCGATGAGGTCTATGACCTGATTCTGAGTGATCTCTCGAAGGCGGAGAGACTTCTTACCGGCTATAGCCGAACGGACAAGATCGAGCCTGATCTGGCATGTGTCTATGGCTCGCTCGCCCGCGTGTACACCTGTCTTGCTTCACGTGTGAATACTTCGGTTACGTATAAGGATGAGGCCACTTACTGGCAGAAGGCCGCGCAGTATGCCGACCAGGCCATCACGACATCGGGCTGCACTCCTCTGACCAAGGAGCAGTGGACCGATCCGTCGACAGGCTTCAATGACCGCAACTCGCAGAATTCATGGCTCTGGGCTACTTCGATTTCCGAGGACAACACCACGGCTTCGTCGACGGGCTCATTTGTTTTCGCCATGATCATGGGTAACGAGACCAACTTTTCGGCCTATGGATGGCGTGTTGGGCGTGCGCTTAACCGTGCGATGTATGAAAAGCTCAGCGACAATGACTGGCGCAAGCTCTCGTGGCTTGACCCGACGTTCTTCTACAAGTCGACCAATCAGGTTGACGGCGATCCTTATCTTGTAGAGAAGGATGATGACGGACAACTTGTCAACAACCGTTGGATGAATGCCGACGGCAGCTACAACAACGATTACGACGGGTTCGGCCCCAACAAGGAGCAGTATCAGTTTGCATCGTCGGCATCGTTTGTGCGTAATCAGATGAGCCAGGCCTACGGTTTCAGCGGCACTCCGTGGAACTATGTGACCATCAAATTCCGTCCGCATAACGGAGTGTACAATATCTACCGCACCGGAGGTGCCACCGACTATCCTATCATGCGTGTCGAGGAGATGTATTTCATCAAGTCGGAGGCTATGTTGCATACATCGGGAGTCGCTTCGGCAGTGTCGGTAATAGAGCCACTTATCCAGACCCGCGACAGCCAGTATCACTGGACAGCCACCGCTTCAGCCGAAGACTTTATGAAGGAATGGAACTTCCAGAAACAGATCGAGTTCTGGGGCGAGGGTATCAACTATTTTGATGCCAAGCGTCTTGAACTGGGGCTGCACCGCCGCTATCTCGGTGTGAACCTCACGGCCTACAGCTACTCGCAGAATATCGATGGCGTGCATCCGGGCTGGACTCCTCCGTTCAACCAGGCAGAGCTCAATGCCAATCCTGCGATCTACAACTACAATAATCCATACACTACACCGTCGCAGTTCTACAACGATATAACCAATACATATCTGACAGATAACTTCGGTCATCCGTTAAGTGCCGATGCTTACTGATGTGAGTAAATATTGAAAAAAATAAGATGAATATTAAAAGGATCCGGGTATATTTTTTGCCCGGATTCTTTTGTTATTACCATGAGTAGGCTATATTTGCAAAATATTACATCTTTTATTTATCATCAATTATCTAAATGAATACATTAGCAGCAGTAATCTGCGGATCGGCACTTCTGGCAGCCACAGGTTGCTCGGAGCAGAAACCCAATACTCTGTCGCAGGCAGAAATCGCCGACGGATGGGAACTTCTCTTTGATGGAGAGACTCTTAGTGGCTGGCGTGACTACAACGGTGATTCACTCACACAGCCCTGGAC
>JAIDKP010000447.1:0-1450 GCA_029051445.1 Muribaculaceae bacterium
GCAAAAGAGCCTGCTGACAACCGCACGGTCGACTGGCTGTTTCACAATCCGCTGAGCGACGGCGGCCAGTTTACGGGTGTTGCCGACAACATCATGAAGTATGGCGTTGTTCCGGCATCGGTGATGGCCGAGACAGCTCAGAGCAACTCGACCGGCACGATGCGTATGCTCCTGAGCAACAAGCTGAGGGAATGGGGGCTGCAGCTGCGCAAGATGTCAGCCGATGGCGCAAACAATAAGGCTCTCGAAGCTAAGAAGATGGAGATGCTCAAAGAGGCCTACCGCTTCCTGGCTCTGAATCTGGGTGTGCCCCCGACGGAGTTCACATGGACGCGCTACGATGCCAAGGGGGAGCCTGTAGATACCCGCACCTACACTCCGCAGGAGTTCTACAAAGAGTATATCGGCACAGATCTTCGCGGCGATTTCGTGATGATGATGAACGACCCGTCGCGCCCCTACTACGAGGTGTATGAGATCGATCTCGACCGTCACCTCTATGACGGCGACAACTGGAAATTTGTGAACGTGCCTATCGAGGTGATCAAGGAGACTGCCATCAAGTCGATAAAGGACAGCACGATGATGTATTTCTCGTGCGATGTGGGCAAGTTCTTTGACCGTGAGCGCGGCGCTCTTGATCTCGACACCTACGACTACGGTTCGCTCTTCGACACGACCTACGGCATGAACAAGGCGGAGCGTATCGCTTCGGGTGCTTCGGCTTCGTCGCACGCCATGACTCTGGCCGGCGTCGACCTCGACAAGGATGGCAAGCCTGTGAAATGGTGGGTGGAGAACAGCTGGGGCCCCGGTGCCAACGACGGCCACCTGATCATGACCGACGCATGGATGGATGAGTATCTTTTCCGTCTGGTAGCCAACAGGCAGTATGTGCCCGTCAAGGTGCTTGAGACCCTCAAAAACAAGAAACCGATCAAGCTTCCGGCATGGGATCCTCTCTACTCCGGCGATAGCTTCACTATGCCCGAATGAAACAGGACGAGTCACCCGACCCGATAGTCTACAGCCACCCGTGGGAACCGTTTGTTCCCGCGGGTGCGCGCATTCTGATGATGGGGACTTTCCCGCCCGGCGACCACCGCTGGGCTATGGATTTTTATTATCCCAATCCGACCAACGATTTCTGGAAGATGATGGGGATAGTATTCTGCAACGACGCGGGGGTCCTCTACGACAGCTCTTCGCGGACTTATCGCCTTGACGAGATAAAGCGTCTGCTCACCGAGCGACATATCGCCATGCACGACACGGCGCATAAGGTGATAAGGCTCAAAGGCAATGCTTCCGACAAATTTCTACAGATAGTCGAACCGACAGATCTCGCGGCTCTGCTTTCGCGCGGCCCGGAAATCACGGCGGTGTGCACGACGGGGGAGAAGGCTACCGATGTGATCGCTGAACTGACCGGCAGCGTGCGCCCAAAGAT
>JAIDKP010000447.1:1460-4443 GCA_029051445.1 Muribaculaceae bacterium
CGGCCCGGCACTCACGGCGCGCCGCCCGCCGGGGGCGCCCGCCCCCGCTTTTATCGCTCCCCGCCCCGCCCGCGGGCCCCCAAAGATGGGGGAGATGGTCGAGGGGGAGTGTGAGGGGCGCCGCCTGCACATATGGCGCATGCCGTCGACATCGCGTGCCTATCCGTTGAAGGTGGAGAAGAAGGCGGAGTACTATCGGAGGATGTTTGAGGCGGAAGGTGTAATCTGATATAATATACTGATAATGAAAAGGTATTATGTGATATCTGCTGTAGCTGCGATGGCGCTTGTTTTGGGCGCTTGCGGCGGCAACAGCGAGCTGAGAATGATAGTGGGTACTTATACCGACACTGACAGCGAGGGGCTGTATTCGCTGGCTTTTGACGAGGAAACAGGCGAGGCACGTCTGCTCGACAGCTGTCGGGTGGATAATCCGTCATATCTGACGCTGTCGGATGATGGACGGCACATATATGCCGTGAGCGAGATGCACGACGATGAGGCTGCGGTGGTGGCTCTGACGTTTGATCCGGCCAGTGGCGGCTTCGAGGTCATCGACAGCCGGAAAACGCGCGGTGCCGATCCGTGTTACGTGGCTACCAACGGCAAAATCGTGGTGACGGCCAATTATGGCGGCTCGATGAGCGTTTTCCCGATCACAGCCGACGGGGGCGTGGGTGAAATGTCGGACTTTTACGAGGGTGGCATAGGCGGCTCCGACAGCATGAGGCAGTGTGTACCGCATGTGCATTGCACGGAGTTTGCGCCCGATGGCCGGCATCTGTATGTGAGCGATTTCAGTGCCGACCGGCTGCTGGTTTTCGCTGTCACCGACAATGGTGTCGAGCAGCTTAAAACGTGTGTGGATGTGGCAGCCGACAATGGCCCGCGCCACATCGTGTTTGACCGCTCGGGCAAGCACGCCTACGTGATCGGCGAGCTTTCGGGACTGGTAACGGTGCTGGATGTCGACGGTGCCGGTATGAGCGTCAGGCAGGTTGTAGATGCCGATCCGGGCGACGCGCGGTCGGCTGCCGATCTGCATCTGAGTCCCGACGGGCGTTTCCTTTACGCGAGTGTGCGTCAGCCGAGCGACTGCATCACGATCTACAGTGTCGACGGTACGACAGGCGAGCTGACGGAGACGGGAAGGCAGAAAACGGGGCTGCATCCGCGCAATTTCAACATCACGCCCAACGGGAAGTATCTGCTCTGTGCGTGCCGCGACAGCGACCGCATCGATGTCTACCGCATCGATACCGCGACGGGAATGCTGACCGATACCGGCCGCCCGATCATGCTTCCGCGTCCGGTTTGTGTGAAGTGGGCGCGGTAGCTATTATAGCTACTATAGCTGATTTAGCTATTGTTGTTGCGGTATTTGATGCGAGCGTGGAACATCTGCTCTTTTATACCGCCTTTCTTTAAGAAATCTGCTTTGACAAGATCGATCATCTTACTGAGCATAGATATTGCCTGGTAGATCAGTGTTATGATCATATTTGTAAGTTCCTCGTCATTAAGGCGGGATGCAAATGCCATGTAATAAACACTGTCGTTATGGCTCCGGCAGACTTGTCTAAGCTTTTTCACTCGTGGATGTGGCACCTCCCATACGGGAATGCCGCGCGTGCGCATGTAATCAAGATAATCATTGAGTAGTTCATGCAGGCTTCCACGCGCAACTCCATATAACCTGATTTCAATTTCGGCCGATGTCGCGGCATCGGAGCGTCCTTCCACGATATTCTGTTTTCCGCTTCTGGCTGCCTGAAGCATTTGATCATATGTGCGGTCGCTTTGATTTATATGTCCTTTCAGAAAAAAGTAGGTAAGATCATAGATGGCTTCTGTTTTCTGAAAGACATAAAGTTTGCGGTAGGATGTCTTTGGGCGTGCAAAGTCGGCCGGAGGGTTATCGTGTTTCATGGTGGATGGAGTAGGAATAGCTATTTCAGCTGATATAGCTATTTTAGTTTTTGGGGCTGAAGTGGGCGCGGGTGAGGGCGCGGACTTTGCGGCTGAGGAGCAGCACGGTGATCATGGTGGGGATGGCCATGAAGGCGTAAAGGAGGTCGCATAGACCGACTGCGGCCTGAAGTGGCACTACGGCGAAAAGGATGAGTGTGAGTATGAATCCCCATGTGTGGATGCGTGCGCGGCGTTCGCCAAAAAGGTAGGTGGCGCACCGGTTGCCGTAAAATGAGTAGCTGAATAGTGATGAAAGGCCGAAGCAGGCGACTATGAGCATGAGTATGTATTGTCCGCCGGGTATGGCGTTGCCAAAGGCGTGCATGGCGACTTCGAGGCCTTTGACGCCGTCGACGTTGGTGAAGTCTCCGGCCACGAGGAGGGCGATGGCGGTGAGGGTGCATACGAAGCCTGAGTCGATGCCGGGTCCGAGCATGGCTATGAGTCCCTCGCGCACGGGCGATGTGCCCCGGCTCTCGGAGTGCATGATGGTGGCTGTGCCTACGCCTGCGTCGTTGACGAGGGCGGCGCGTCGCGCGCCGATGAGGGCAGTGCCTATGAGTGCGCCGAATCCAGCGCGGAGGTTGAATGCTTCGGTGAAGACTGACTGCAGTGCTGCGGGCACCTGATCGTAGCGGTCTATGAGAATGTAGAGGACGGCTATGAAGTAGACGCCGACCATGAATGGCACCATGACTGATGCTACGCGTGCGATGCGGCGTATGCCGCCGAGCACTACAAGTGCAGTGATAAAGGCGAGTGTCATGCCGACGAGCAGACGCATGAAGGGTTCGTCGCCGGGTGTGTGGGGGATGATGGAGACGGTGGCTTCGGCGAGCTGGTTGGCGTTCATGATGCAGAGTGTGCCGAACATGCCCGCTACGGCGAATGTGACGGCGAGCCAGTGCCAGCGGGGGCCGAGGGCATTGTCGATGATATACATGGTGCCGCCGCGTGTCGATCTGTCGTCGTGTGTGTGTCGGTAGGCTATTGCGAGGACTCCCTCATGGTA
>JAIDKP010000448.1 GCA_029051445.1 Muribaculaceae bacterium
CATTCCGGTTGTCAAGAGGAAGTGTGGCGTGAATTTGGATATAAAAGAAAACAGAAATGAAACGATTGTCACTTGTATTGCCTACCGGTAATGCCGGCTGCAACAGGGCATAGATATGATTTAAAGCCTGATAGCAATCGGACTATGCCGTATTTTTATTCAAAACGGTTATTCTCCGACGCCTTTCAAGATCCGGAATATAACCGCTCGTAAAAGTAGGTGTTAAAATGGATGTCTCGCCTTAATGAACCGTTCTAAGTCAAAATCCATGGCATTCGGAGCTTTATTGTGTCTTTGCCTGAAGGTTAATAATTTCCCCGAAATATACAAGCGCGGTGAAATCACATCAGTGCTGGAGCAACGTATCTGGCGAGAAGGTATCCGCCTCCTATGAGCCACATGAAGAGGATGCCGGCGAGGATAAACGGTTTTGCGCCCGCTTTTTTGAATTTGTCGAAACTTGTTTCAGCACCGAGGGCAACCATTGCCATTGTGAGCAGGAAAGTGTCGATGTAGTTGATAAGGTCATTGAACCAGAGTGGAAATCCGAGTGGAGTATCAAGGCTGTTTAGAAAGACTGAGAGGGAGTTGATGCCGATAACCAGAAGAAATCCGAATGCAAACCATGGCACGGCTACCTTTCCTTTTGCTTCATTTGTTTCTGAGATTTCATTGCGGGTCCGGCGTGCGGCCCATAAGCCAAGAATAAGAAGTACGGGCACAAGCATCATCACACGTATCATCTTTACGATCACCGTTGTGGATGCTATCTGGCCGCCAAGCGCATTGCCCGCGCCTACGGCGTGTGCTACTTCGTGCAGAGTGGCTCCGCTGAATATTCCCATTTGAGATGGCGACAGCTGCATAATGCCTGACCGATAGGCCAGAGGGTATAGAAACATGGCTATTGTCCCGAAGATGACTACAGTGGCTACGGCTACGGTGGTTTTGTAGGGCTTTGAGCGTATTGTGGCTTCTGCGCCAAGCACGGCGGCCGCTCCGCAGATGCCGCTGCCGACTGATGTGAGCAGTGCGGTCTCACGATCCATTTTCAGCAGTCTGCCGAGGTAGTAACCGCCGATTATGGTTACGGTGACGATTATGGCATCAACAGTGACCCCGGCGATGCCGACTGCGGCTATATCCTGAAATGTTAGCCGGAAGCCGTATAGAATGATTCCGATGCGCAACAGACGTTTGGAGCAGAACTGTATGCCCGGCACCCATGTTTCCGGGAGATGCATTCTAAGCATGTTTGCGTAAATCATGCCTAATACAATACCTATGATGAGCGGACTGATGGAGAGTGCGGTGAGGATGTGCGCACTGCCGATATAAAATGCCGCGCAAGAAAACAGGGCGATCAGCAGTACGCCGTGCAGCATGTGGCCGCGTTTTGGTGAAAACATCGTGGTGTGTTTAGTTTGTTTAATCAGGTCGAATCGCAGTATATATGATTCTGCTGATAAAACAAAAGCTCCACGGCTTTTGTTGTCTGCTGTGGAACTGATGTGTCGTTAAAATGCCGGTTGATACTCTCAGTATCTGATTTTGCTTTCGCTTTCATCCCATAGGCGGAAGGCGCGTATTGCCTCGTCGGAGAGCATGATTTCGGCCGGAAGGCGGCGCAGGTTGTCGGGCAGAGCAAGTTCGTCGTAGATAAACGAGTCGTCAAAGCCGATCTCTTTCGCGTCGGTCTTGGTGTTGCCGTAGTATATTTTATCGATGTGAGCCCAGTAT
>JAIDKP010000449.1 GCA_029051445.1 Muribaculaceae bacterium
TCCTCATATCCGCAGTCCATGCAGCGGTTGCGGTTGTGGTTCACCGAGCAGTATCCGATATTGTTCTTGTCCATGAGACCGACGATATCGAGAATAGCCTGTGGGTTGTGGGTGGCATCTCCATCAATTTCCACATAGAAAATATGACCGCCTCTTGTCAGCTCATGATACGGAGCCTCGATCTCGGCCTTGTGGCGCGGAGAACACTTATACCATACCGGTACATGGTTGGAATTGGTATAGTATTCCTTGTCTGTTACGCCCGGAATAACACCGAATGATTTGCGATCCTTTGAAGTGAACTTTCCGGAAAGACCTTCGGCCGGAGTGGCGAGTATGGAAAAATTGTGAGAGTACTGTTCCGAAAACTCATTGGCGCGGCTGCGCATGTGACTGACGATCTTGAGTCCGAGCTTCTGCGAGTCTTTGTTTTCGCCGTGATGATGACCGGTGAGTGCGGTAAGACATTCTGCCAGACCTATGAATCCGATTCCGAGTGTTCCCTGGTTTATGACCGGCTCGATAGTATCATCGGGCTTAAGTGTCTCAGATCCTATCCACAGGCGTGACATCAGCAGCGGGAACTGTTTGGCAAGAGCCGTTCTCTGGAAATTGAATCGGTCGCAGAGCTGTCGTGCCGTTATCTCAAGTGTCTTGTCGAGCTTGTCGAAAAAGCGGTTTATGCGTTCCTGCTCGTCCTTGATGCTCATGCATTCTATTGCGAGGCGTACGATGTTGATGGTCGTGAAACTCAGGTTGCCTCGTCCGACAGATGTTTTCTCGCCATAGCGGTTTTCAAAGACGCGGGTGCGGCATCCCATTGTAGCGACTTCATACATGTATCGTTTGGGGTCCGACGGATCCCATTTCTCATGATGGTTGAAAGTCGCGTCAAGATTCACGAAGTTAGGGAAGAACCTGCGTGCGGTCACTTTGGCTGCAAGCTGGTAAAGATCGTAGTTGCGGTCTTCGGGCAGATAATTTACTCCGCGTTTCTTTTTCCAGATCTGTATGGGGAAGATCGCAGTCGCCCCGTTGCCGACTCCCTCATAGGTTGACTGAAGGATCTCTCGAATTATGCAGCGTCCTTCGGCCGATGTGTCGGTTCCGTAGTTTATTGAACTGAACACAACCTGGTTTCCACCACGTGAATGGATTGTGTTCATGTTGTGTATGAAGGCTTCCATTGACTGATGCACGCGGCTTACCGTATGGTTTATCGCGTGTTGCCTAACGCGCTCAATCCCTTTCAGGCCATCAAGCGGGCGCTTGATGAAGTCATCGATTTCCGCATCATACAGTTCGCTGTAGTCTTCGCCGGTAAGCTCTTCAAGAGTCTTGACCTCCTCGATATACGACGAGCGCACAAATGGGGCAAGATAGAAGTCAAACGCAGGAATGGCCTGTCCGCCATGCATTTCATTCTGTGCGGTCTCAAGTGATATGCATCCGATTATGCTTGCTGTCTCAATGCGTTTTGCCGGACGTGATTCACCGTGTCCTGCAACAAAACCATAACGCAATATCGCTTCAAGCGGATGCTGGACACATGTGAGGCTTTTTGTGGGATAGTAGTCTTTATCGTGGATGTGTATATACCCGTTTTTTACGGCATCACGGGCTTCTTCTGAAAGCAGATAGTCGTCGACAAACGGCTTTGTTGTCTCGCTGGCAAATTTCATCATCATGCCTGCCGGCGAGTCAGTGTTCATATTGGCGTTTTCTCGCGTGATGTCATTGTTCTTGGCTTCGATTATTTCCAGGAACATGTCGCGGGTCTTGGCTCGTCGTGCTATGCTGCGCTGGTCGCGATAGGCGATATATTTTTTTGCGACTTCCTTACGTGGGCTTTTCATCAGTTCGAGCTCAACCCGATCCTGAATCTCCTCCACGCTCATACGCTCTTTTCCACCCACACCGACGCGGTCGGCTATACGGCATATCAGAGCCTCATCCTCACCTTTCTCAGTGGTGAGCATGGCTTTGCGTATGGCCGCCTTGATCTTTTCCTCATTGTAGCCGACAACACGGCCATCACGTTTAACAACAGTCTGTATCATTTCATAGCGGAGAGCATTCCCCTTAAAGTGTTTTGTTTTTTTACGGAT
>JAIDKP010000045.1 GCA_029051445.1 Muribaculaceae bacterium
CCTTCGCTGAACCCTTAAGTCGTTTTACCTCCTCGTTTTTCAGCGGGCCGGTCCATCGGTGTGGCATTCTCAGTCCATCAAGTGCTTTTGTGTCGCGCAGACCACCGAAAAACACAGCTTCCGCGCCATGAGATCTCCCGCTGTCATACAATAGGTTGAGCGCTTCTATGGCAAGCGGCAGGTTCTTCACGTCATCATCGAGCCTCGCGGCTCCGGTCACAATCATTGGCTTGCGCTCTGTAGCTATGCTGTCGGGCGAGGGAAGTGATATAGGATTGGGAATCACCGCTATATTGCGTCGGCTGAGCAGGGTGCTCTCTGCGGCACGCGCGGCCAGCCACGAACTCACAGCCACAAATTTCAGATGCGGAAACCTGGTGTATAATTCAGCTTTACGACTCCATACACGGCGCGACAGATCGTGTCTCCAGGCCATGACGTGGAGTAGCGGGCACTTGCCGCATCTTCCATCTCCGGCCCACCGCCGGCATTTTCCGGGGAGATGACATATGCCGGTCATAGCCCACTGGTCGTGCATGACCATCAGCGTAGGCTTGCCGTCAGCGCATATTTGCCCGATTTCGGCAAGAGACATGAATCCCTGGCAAATCCATCCAATAATGACTGCGTCGGCCTCAGCGACGAAAGGATGCGATTTTACAGCCACTCCGGTTGAAGCCGTCGATACCTTCCACAGGTCGCGGCGGTTTAGTGAGTTTTGCAGGAATATCTCGCCGCGTTCGGCTATGAATGGCAAGAGACGGCCCCGGCTGTTGCCGGAGACCGTCTCTACAAAATCGTTATTCTCGTTTCTGTCTTTTCTCAGCACGACCATGCGTGCGTCATGTCCGAGACCGCGCAGGGCTTCGGTGATGCGCCGTGTTACGACTGCGGCACCTCCCGTGGCTTCTGATGTCGACAGAATCGCGATGCGCATCAGAGTGCGGGATTGGGCTTAAAGCAGTTTCTTTACGTTTGCCTCAAGCTGCGACAGATCCTCGATGCGTGCGACCAGATCACCGTCACGGTTGATCAGGAATGTCGCAGGGATGCTGCCGACATTGTACAGCATCAGGTATGTCGCTCCGGTTTTCGGAGAGTTGTAGACAGTTGTCCAGGGGAGATTGGATGCCGACTTGCGCCAGCTGAACTCGTCGGCATCAAGACCGACCTGATATACGTTGACACCGCCGTTGCTGTCGTCGACAATCTTGTTGAGAAGCACATTGAGAGCCGGAGCGAATTCCGATGAATAGGTCGTGAAATTCAGAATTGTCGGCTTTCCGCCGGCCACAATTTCTGAAAGTTTTACCTCTTTCCCGTTTTCATCCATGAGAGTGATGTCGGGATACTGCACCTCGCTTGCCGGAATGTCGGTGCCGACCTCGCGCGGAGGACGTATGGCGCGTTGTGCCGTGATGTAAAGCTTTGTAAGATAGGCCGTGCGGGGATCATCGGGGCGCTCGCGTGTATATGCGTTGGCTACCGCTCCGATTATACGCAGATCCTGACGGTTGGCCGGGTTGAACAGCGGAGCGCCGCCCGGCTGTTGCTTGTTGATGATGTAGTAGGCGGTTATTCCGGCCGGATCGGTGAGAAGTAGCTCGCTGATATGTCGTTTCAGAGTGTCGACATTGGTTCCGGGAGCGGCGACCATGGAGTTGACATTTTGCATCATCTCGGCCTGAGGTGATCCCGAAAGCTCGTTGTCACGGTCGATAGCCGGAGCTTTTGCATTGACAGTCACCTTGTCGATCGAGTCGATAGGAAAGTATGTCGACGAGTTGCCGATCGTGAGGCGGTAGATCTCGGGGCGTGCCGGTGCGTCCTGTGCAAAAGAGTATTTGCCGTCAGTGCCCAGACGCAGCGTGTCCATCGTGTACCAGTTGCCGTTGGGAGCCATGCCCTCGAGGATAAGAAGCTCATTGTCGGCACCGGTGATCACACCGTTTACTTCCCATTGCTTTTGGCCTGTGCATGCACTCATTGCGAGCACGGCGGCGCAGCCTGCCGCTGCGATTGTGTTGAGGGAGAGTTTCATTTGATATTTTCGCTTATGGCAGCCGCGATATGTATCATCTCGGCTTCCGGGAGTTGAAGTTTCGGTTTCTTGAAATCGAGATCTCCCTCGCTGTTGAGCGGGATCAGATGAATGTGGGCGTGGGGGACATCCATGCCGATAACCGCCATGCCGACGCGCGCGCAGGCAGTGGCGGCTTTTAGGCCGGCAGCGACCTTCTGTGCGAACTTCATAAGGTCGGCAAGCTCGTCGGCATCGAGATCAAAAAGATAGTCAACCTCGCGGCGCGGTATCACAAGTGTGTGGCCGGCAGCTACCGGATTGATATCGAGAAAAGCGTAATGACGGTCATCCTCCGCTACCTTGTAGGAAGGAATCTCGCCGTCGGCTATGCGTGAGAATATGGTAGCCATCAGAAACCGATTTCCATTATTTCAAATTTCATCAGTCCCGACGGAACGCGTATCTCGACGGTGTCACCGACTTTGTGGCCGAGCAGACCCTGGGCGATAGGAGTCGACGAAGCGATTTTCTTTTCGCGCAGGTTGGCCTCCGAGTCAGCCACGATAGTGTACTCCACTACACTGTTGTTGGTCAGGTTCTTGATCTTTACACGGTTGAGTATCTGAACCTCGTCGGTGGTAAGCTTGGACTCGTCTATTATGCGTGCGTTGGCCACGAGATCCTTGAGCTGCGAGATCTTCATCTCAAGCATGCCCTGTGCCTCCTTGGCAGCGTCATATTCAGCATTTTCCGAGAGGTCGCCCTTGTCGCGGGCTTCGGCGATAGCGCGTGATATCTCCGGGCGCTTCACCGATTCCAGATAAGCGATCTCTTCCATTTTTTTCTTATAACCTTCCTTGGTCATGAAAGTTATAGCCATGTGTCTTTGTGTTTTAGGGTTTGTAAAAGAGGGAGAGCGTCAGATAGTACACAGTAAAAAAATTAAGAATCCCGGTCACATTCTTGCCGGAACCCTTTTATCGCCCCAGTGGGCATTGTATCCTGTCTGACGCATCCGTGCGGCCTCATGCCTCTTCAGGCACTTGCTTGCCTCGCGGTTGCTCTGCAAAGTTAATACTTTTATATTCCAAAACAAAAATATCGCCGTTAAGTTTACCTGGCCCTTGCCGAAGGCATGAGATAGTGCCAAGTCCCCATGCCGAGCGAAGCGACCTCTCCGGGCCACGTTTTATAAAAACGATCATACCCCACACTATCGCGCTTATCGTGCTCGATGCGTGGCTTCATATTATCATCCGTCTCCGACGGACGCGCCCTGCAAAGTCATGTCAATATGAAAGATCTGTTTAAACCGGGGTAGGGGCGTGCGACAGTACGCCCAAATATGCGCCCACTACGACAGGGGCGAAGCCCCGTCTTCTTCAGTAACTGCGCCTGTAAGGGCGCGGACACGTGATGACATCCCCCACAAAGCCCGCAATGCGGGCGGTTTCTCTCGACTACGCCGGATTTTACAATCATAGAAGATCCCATACCAGAGGTATGGCATTTCATTAGCCAGGTTCGCTTGCGAGCCCGGGTTAGGTCGCCATTACCGCACCGGCCATTGCGCCCGCACCTCGCGCAGCCTATTGGCATCGTTACCGAATGTCTCAGGCACATACGACGCGGGCCGCGCCACATGACTGCGGCACGCCCCGGCGTATAATTCAAATGATGATCTCAGATGCCGAAACGCCCCTTGTGCACATTGCCGTCGACATCGGTAATCTCGATCTGATACTGCCCCTTGGCCATTCCGGCAGTCGACAGCGACATCGCGCGCTGCGGTGTGTCGAGCGTGCGCCCCGAAAGCACGCGGCCTTCGGGCGTGATGATTTTTATACTCTTGATCGTGAGATTGCGCTTTGCTGAATCCTTCTCCGCGGTAGCCGGTTGTGCGGTAGCCGGTTTAACACCGATCATCAACTGACCGTCCTTCATGTCGAGAGAGAACATGTCGAAACGCGACTCGCAATCTATGCGCCATCTGATCCCGTCGGCACCGCAGCAGTTGTCAACCGCCTGAACCTCTACATACCCTCTCGAACAATCCATCTCCGAGATGCAGAAGTCGCCGTACGATGACTCAAGCATGCCGCCGGCCGAAGTGTAGAGCCTGTATTTCACTCCGCTTCGGTAAGTCGGATTGGCAAGATCGGTGTACTTCAGATCAAGGCTCGTGTCGTAATTCCGCAACACAAGCGTCGGATTGGAACCGGGAAACGATCCCGATGTACCGTCGCCGCCGGTCCATTTAAGTGTACCAACAGCTGCCGACGGAACACCGGCCGTAGCCTTCCACACTTTACTCTTACGTTCTGCGCCTGTAGGCGTAATAGTCGTTGCGTAAATCTCGAAATAATCTGCTACACCGCTGCGCTGTATGGTGATTGATTTTCCGGTTTTTGTGCTTACCTGCGGCGAAGCCTGATAAGTGGCATTGCCACTGCTGCTACGTTGTGATATGGTCCATGTCACCGCTTCATCGTCAGCCGCAACTGGGAAAGTTAGCGTTTTTGTCTGTTCCGAAAAATGCAGATTTCCAGTGCCCCCCATATCTGCCTCTGTAGGTGCAATATGCCTGGCAGCCACATTTCCAACAATAGAATTTACAGATAGAAAATAATACACTCTATCT
>JAIDKP010000450.1 GCA_029051445.1 Muribaculaceae bacterium
GGAGGAGGGGGTGCCGCCTTCGATGTAGGGCCAGCCGTCGGCGTCCCAGAGGACTTCGTCGAGCATACCGAGACGCCCGGCCTCGGGGTTGGAGTTGTCGTAGGCGTGATAGAACATCCATGTGCGTCCGTCGGCATCTTCGATGAGTCCGGCGTTGTGTCCGGGGCCGGAGAATTTGTCGTTGCGATCAAGTACAACTGTGAAGCCGTTGTCGAGTATGTCTTTGCCGTCTTTGTCGAGGTAAGGGCCCATGAGATCGCGCGAGCGGGCAACTACGGTGCGGTAGGTGCTTTCCGTGCCGCCGGCGTAGTCGCCGGTAGAGGCAAAGAAGTAGTACCATCCGTCGCGCTTGAAGATGTTGGTTCCCTCGTAGGCTGTGCCGGCAAAAAGACGCTTTGTGTCGGGCAGAGGGGTTATTACCGCGTCGGGGGTTACATCCAGCTCCATGACATAAAGGTTTCGGAAGCTGCCCCAGAAGATCCATGCTTTTCCGTCCTCCTCGTAGTAGTACTGGTCGATCGACTGAAGGACACCTATCTCCTGGCTGTCGATGAGCACTCCGCGGTCTTCAAAAGGCCCGACTGGTGAGTCGGCAACAGCATAGCCGATGACGCTGTACTTCACGTCGCCGAACCAAAGTGTGTAGAAGAGGGCATATTTATCTCCGATACGGCGTATCTCGGGTGCCCAAAGCACACCTCGACGATCGTTGCGTATGGCCAATGGCCATGTCTCGTCGGTAAACGCTGTGCCTACACGCTCCCAGCTGACCAGGTCATCGGAACTGAAAATCGAATAGCCATTGCCTGTGGCATAGAGGTAGTATTTACCGTCATCGGCAAGGATGACCGACGGATCGGGAGCATCCTGAGTAATGACGGGATTGCTATATTGCTTTGCCTCGCGTCGTGCGCAGGATGTTACAGCCAGTGCCGCAACGAGTATGATAACAGATTTGAATATACTATGTTTCATGGGTAAGGGTGGTATTTTATTGTTTTACGTTTATTGCGGCATTGATGTCCAGTCGGCGGCACCGAGCCGACGTATTGTCTCCAGGCGGAAGGCTCCCGGCCATGCTACAAGCCACTGGTTGAGTCGCTCGGCGGGTTCCTCTCCGGTCCAGTGCCAGCGGCTGGGGAAGAAAGCTTCGTTCTGCGATCCGGCAGGACGGAGAACGCCGTTGATGACGAGGTTGCCGTCGGAGACAAGCTGCGAGGCGTTTTCCCACACAGCCACAGCTTTTTCGGCCCACTGCGGGTCGCCTGTGATCTCGCTCAACTCAAACCACTCGGGCACCCAGAAGACAGCGTAGGGGTCGAGATGACGGTGCTGTGTCGAGACTGACGTGGCACCAAAAGTATGGTAGTCGTATTTGTTGAAATCGTTGGCGGGATCGTCGAAGTGGGTATTGTAGTGCCAGAGCCATGTCGAGAGATAATCGGAAATTGCTACAGCATCATCAATATACTTCTTGTCGCTGGTGATCTTGTAGAGACGCATGGCTCCGCGGATAAGGGAGATGGATGACTCTTTGTCGATACACCATGTGTCGAGTGCCCCTGCGGTGGTGTAGCCGTCGGCTTTGAGCTGGGAGAGGTAGTAATCGTAGGCGCGTCGGCCAGATTCAAGATATGCCTCGTCGGAGGAGCGGGTGTAGGCCTCGAGCATAGGGGGAACCATGAAGGCTCCGATCGTACCCTCGCGCACGTAGCATGTGCCGTCGGGGTGCCATCCGCGACCGTAGACACCGCTCTCCTGCTGGTCGGCGCGGACGAAGTCGCAGATGTCGTAGGCGATGCGGGCGAAGTTGTCGCGCTCAAAGCCACATGCTTTGGCAAGATCGGCGGCTTCGAAGTAGTTGAGCGCGGCGGTGCCGAGATTGCAGGCGTCGAAAACGATTGCCGAAGGGATCGTGTCGAGACCGATCACACGGTCGTAGTTGGTCACGAAAAGTCCGCCCGGCTGCGGCGCAAGCGCCGCCCATGAGTCGAGCACTTTCATGCCCATGTCACGGCGGGATTCATTGCCGTGGCGCAGATAGTCGGTGAGCATGGAGTTGGCGAATGATGCGTTCTGTCCGCACCATCCTATCTCATAGCCGCGACGGCGCTGCAACACATTGTTTTCATCAGGGCTGTAACCTATGGTAAATCCTGCAAAATCTCCTTCCTCGCTATAGAGCCAGTTTTCGGCATACTGCAGTCCATATTCCCACAAATCAGCAGGAGTATGAACGTTGGCGCGGGGTTTGTCGGCCATCGTCCAGGCTTCGGTGAGGAACTTGTGCTGCGCGCGGTGTCCCGGCTGAGTCGGGGCAACGCTCAGATAGGCCGTCATAGTAAGTGTATCGCCGGCGGCAACAGTGCCTGAGACACGGTAACCGTCGGTATATTTGTCGCGGGCGCAGTACATGACGGGCATTTCCTCTTCGGGCCACATGAGGCGGTGGGTGGTGGAGAGCGAGTCGGGCATGACGGAGCATGCGAAGTTATCGCGGTCGGCGGCCGGTGCCTCGGCCCAGAAAGCAATAGCAAACTGCGGTGTCTCGGAGTACGTTATACCCGGTATAGGTGTGATGCGGTGAGTGTAGGTGTACCAGCCCTCGTCGGTGCGGGCACCACGTGGCTCGAGACCGCGTCCCCAATTGTTGCCATTGTATGATACGGAGGGTATCATCCACCAGTCGGCTTTGGCGGGAGAAACGAAATCGAGAGTATAAAAGGCAGAATCGGATGGAGCAGAGGCAACATATCGGGCCGTAATGCGGTATAAATCGGTTCCGGCAGGCTCAATGGCGATATCAGCAGTGAGTTCCGGAGAATTAGATGCCACAATGGTTCCGACAACAGCACCGGATGTATTATCGGCAAGGGTCAGGCCGTCCCATCTGTAGGATGCCCTGTCGGAGCCGCATCCTGAAAACATCATAGCGGCAACCGGGAGCATCAGTAAGTATCTGATTGTCATAAATAGGTTTATTGAGCGTTTAAGGTCATGAATGCAGCCTGATCAGAAGACCTGCATTTCAAAAAGTACAGCGAGGAGAGAGCCCAGTAGTCGTGGATACTCTCTCCTCGCTGATTATCTTAAGACCTGACTTCTATCAGTCGGAGATCTTGGCGCGGAGATACTCGCGGTTGAGGCGGGCGATGTTGGAGATGGAGATGTTTTTGGGGCACTCGGCCTGGCAGGCACCGGTGTTGGTACAGTTGCCGAATCCAAGTTCGTCCATCTTTGCCACCATTGCACGTGCACGACGCTTGCGCTCTACCTCGCCCTGAGGAAGGAGTGCGAACTGGCTAACCTTGGCAGCAACGAAGAGCATTGCCGAACCATTTTTACAAGCTGCAGCACATGCACCGCAACCGATGCAGGTGGCAGAGTCCATTGCCATATCGGCTACTTCCTTTGAGATGGGAAGCGCGTTGGCATCCTGGGCACCGCCGCAGTTGAACGACACGTAGCCGCCTGCCTGCTGGATCTGGTCATAGGCATTGCGGTTGACCATGAGGTCGCGGATAACGGGGAACGCAGCCGAACGCCAGGGCTCGATTGTGATTGTGTCCTCGTTGTTGAATTTGCGCATGTGGAGCTGACATGTGGTTATGCCCTGCACGGGTCCGTGGGGATGACCGTTGATGTAGAGCGAGCACATGCCGCAGATGCCCTCGCGGCAGTCGCTGTCGAATACAACAGGCTCCTCGCCCTTGTCGACGAGCTGCTGGTTGAGCATGTCGAGCATTTCAAGGAAGCTCGTTCCGGTGGAAACGTTCTCGACGCGATAGTTGACGAACGCGCCCTTTTCCTTGGGGCCGCGCTGACGCCATATCTTGAGGTTTACATTAATATTGTGTTCCATTTGGATTGCTTGCTTTGAAAGGGAGGTTTACGACTTGTAGTTACGGGTCTGCACCTTGATAGCCTCATAGTTGAGCGGCTCCTTGAGGAGGATGGGCTTCTCGTTGTCGCCGGTGTACTTCCAGCATCCTACATACATGTAGTCCTGGTCGTTGCGGGCAGCCTCGCCGTCGGGTGTCTGGTACTCCTCGCGGAAGTGGGCGCCACACGACTCGTTGCGGTGCAGGGCGTCGATAGCCATCATCTTTGAGATCACAAGGAAGTCCTCGAGACGGAGCGCCTTCTCAAGCTCGGTGTTGAGGGTATCGGCCTCGCCGACAATGCGGAGGTCGGTGTAGAATTCCTTTTTAACCTCCTCGATCTCGTCGAGAGCCTTGACGAGGCTCTGGAGCGTACGACCCATGCCCACGAGATTCCACATCACGTGGCCGAGACGCTTGTGTATCTGGTCGGGGCTCTTTGTACCCTTGATGTCCATAAGACGCTTGATGCGGTCACGCACAGCCTTCTCGGCAGCGTCAAACTCAGGCGCGTCGGTCTTGAAGCGCGGCACCTTGATCTGGTCGCTGAGATAGTTCTGCATCGTGAAAGGAAGCACAAAGTATCCGTCGGCCAGACCCTGCATGAGAGCCGATGCGCCGAGACGGTTGGCACCGTGATCCGAGAAGTTGCACTCGCCGATAGCGAAGAGACCTGTCACCGACGTCATGAGCTCGTAGTCGACCCAGATGCCACCCATCGTGTAGTGGGAAGCGGGGAAGATCATCATCGGAGTCTCATAGGGGTTGTCGTCGGAGATCATCTGATACATGTCGAAGAGGTTGCCGTAGCGGTCACGCACGACGTCCTCGCCAAGACGCTGGATAGCATACTTGAAGTCGAGATACACGGCGTTGCCTGTGCCTACGCCGTAGCCTGCGTCGCAACGCTCCTTGGCTGCGCGGCTGGCGATGTCGCGGGGGCAGAGGTTACCGAAGGCGGGATAGCGGCGCTCCAGATAGAAGTCGCGATCCTCATCGGGGATGTCGGTGGGTTTCTTCTTGCCTGCACGGATAGCCTCGGCATCCTCCTTCTTGGCGGGCACCCAGATTCGGCCGTCGTTGCGGAGCGACTCCGACATGAGGGTCAGCTTCGACTGATCCTCGCCATGTACGGGAATACATGTCGGGTGAATCTGTGTGAACGAAAGGTTGGCGAGGTATGCGCCCTTCTTGAATGCCTGTACGGCAGCCGAGCCGTTGCAGCCCATAGCGTTGGTCGAAAGGAAGAAAGCACGTCCGTATCCACCGGTGGCGAGAACCACGGCGTGTGCGGCGTAGCGCTCGATCTCACCTGTGATGAGGTTGCGCATGATCACACCGCGTGCACGACCGTCGATGATGACGATGTCGAGCATCTCGCGGCGGTTGAAGCTGCGCACGGTGCCTTTCTTGATCTGGCGGTTGAGCGAAGCGTAAGCGCCAAGGAGGAGCTGCTGACCGGTCTGACCTTTTGCATAGAAAGTACGCGAAACCTGTGCGCCGCCAAACGAGCGGTTGGCAAGCAGACCGCCGTACTCACGAGCGAAAGGTACGCCCTGTGCCACGCACTGGTCGATGATATTGTTCGACACCTCAGCGAGACGGTAAACGTTGGCCTCACGGGCACGGAAGTCACCACCTTTCACAGTGTCGTAGAAGAGACGGTAGACCGAGTCACCGTCGTTCTGATAGTTTTTGGCTGCATTGATACCACCCTGTGCGGCGATCGAGTGAGCGCGGCGGGGTGAATCCTGGATGCAGAAGTTGTATACGTTGAATCCGAGCTCACCGAGAGTCGATGCCGCCGAAGCTCCGGCAAGGCCGGTTCCGACCACGATGATGTCGAGGTGACGCTTGTTGGCCGGATTGACGAGCTTCTGGTGAGCCTTATAATTGGTCCACTTCTCGGCTACAGGTCCCTCGGGGATCTTGGAGTCAATCTGGAATTCGGGAAGTTTCGACGACTCGATGTCGGCGTAGTCCTTCATGATGGGAGTCGAGTCGATCATCCCCTGGAGGTTCTTTATGTCTGCCATATTGGTAATCTTCTTTTTAAGGGAGAGTTAAATGTTGGCCTGCACGCTGAACACAATAGCCTGAATGATGAAGAGACCGACCACGATCGTAGTCCACCATGCGCCGATGCACTTAAGGCGACCGATCCAGATGTCGTTGTCCCAACCGGCGCTCTGGAACATCGACCAGAAACCGTGGTTCATGTGGAACCAGAGAGCCACGAAGCCGATGATGTAGACAACCGGAGTGATCCAGCAACTGAATGCCTGACGGATGAAGTACATGCCGTCGGCGGGATTAGGCGAATGCACACCCATGATCTCGGCAAGCTGCATCTTTGCCCAGAACTGGATAAGGTGCACGATGAGGAAAGCAACCACAACGATACCAAGGACGAGCATGTTCTTTGAAGACCACTCGACCTGCTTGGGGCGATCGTTGACAGCATAACGCTCAACACCACGCGCACGGCGGTTCTGGAGCGTAAGCCAGCATGCATAGATGATGTGGATGATCATGAGGGCAGCCAGACCTACACTTGCAACGAGGGCATACCAGTTGGCGCCCAGAAACTCGCAGATAAGGTTGTAGGCTGCGGGCCAGAAGATTGCCACAGTATTCATCAGCACGTGAAACGTAACAAACAGAACCAAGCAGCAACCCGTGAGGGCCATGACGAGCTTGCGTCCTATCGATGAACTAGTTAACCACATAGGGAGAATTTAGATAATATTTGGTTTGATTTAATTGTTTTCCGGTATATGCCATCGCCGCACACGCCTTCGCAACGGCACGAGACAGCACTGACTGTGCAAATTTAAACTTTTTAACCCGCCCGCACAACAATTCACCCTATTTTCGCTAACACTTTTCCTGCAAGTTTTTTATTTTTTGCCCCACGACATTGAAATACTCTCGGATTGTTGTATTTTTGCAAGGTGGAGCAGGAGTGCTTTTGCCTAAGGCGCGCATTGCGGCTCCACAGGACTTCAATAGAGTACATTCCAAACTTGTAATTACAATTAATACTTCAACATGGTAAGCTACAAAGAACTCGGGCTCGTCAACACCCGTGAGATGTTTGCCAAGGCTATCGAGGGTGGCTACGCTATCCCGGCCTTCAACTTCAACAACATGGAGCAGCTGCAGGCTATCATCAAGGCCGCAGCCGAGGATCGTTCGCCGGTTATCCTTCAGGTTTCAAAGGGTGCCCGCAACTATGCCAACGCTACTCTCCTGCGCTACATGGCACAGGGAGCAGTCGCATATGCCAAGGAGCTTGGCTGGGAAAATCCCCAGATCGTGCTTCATCTCGACCACGGTGACAGCTTCGAGCTCTGCAAGAGCTGTATCGACAGCGGTTTCTCTTCGGTGATGATCGACGGCAGCCATCTCCCCTATGAGGAGAACGTGGCTCTCACAAAGAAAGTCGTTGACTACGCCCACCAGTACGA
>JAIDKP010000451.1 GCA_029051445.1 Muribaculaceae bacterium
TTGCGAAAGTTAGGGCTTTGTTTTATGTTTTACAGCAGCTTATAAAAAGAGGCTGCGCCTATTTTGACACAGCCTCTCTAATTTCTGATGGCTTCAATGAAAAACGTGATGTCGGAATCTGGAGGTGACAGTGTGATACATCCTTCCGAAAGACGTCCGTCAAGCCATGTGGCATGCGGGTGTGTCTCTGAACGACAACTGACACCGAAATGCCCGGAGGACTCAGAGTGTAGAAGCCGCCGGGTCGCATTCCATGCGACAACTCCCATGGTTGTGCGCATGTTTACTTCAATACAAGGGTTTACAGCGGGGACTCCTCCGTTGTCGAAAATCATCATGTCTATTCCAAAATAACCATCGTAGGGAACAGGTCTTACGATACGGCGCATCGCTTCTGTAACCTCTTCTTCAAGAACGCGGAAGTCTGTAGAGCGGCATAGATTCTGAAGATGCCTGCGTATCTCGTCGTCAGGCAACAGTGTGTTATGCATGTAGGTATCTCCCGAAGTTTCAAACAGAGAATAACCTGTGAATCTTATGCCTGAACTGCGGCTCATGGTAAATAGCATGGCGAACTCGGCAATCGGTACCAGCTCGCGCTCGATCATCACAGATCCCTGCCGCGCTATGGCGGTATTGCAGCGCCTGATAAATGCATCGGCCGATTGCCGGCTGCCATGAAAGACGCCTCTGCCGCTTCCGGAGAGCGGCGATTTCCCTACGACCCTTTCCCATCGGTCAAGGGCGTGCTCTATGTCGGCCCGGCAGAATGCCTCGACAGGCGCAAGTCCGGACCGCAATGCATTGTGCAGTTCGACCGATGTGCGTCGGTGTGAGAGTGCTGAAACGCGTCTGATGTCGGCACAGTTCTCAAATGAATTGCTCCATGCCGCATTGGCCTTTCTGAATGCCCTGGCGTAGCTCTCCATCGTCCAGAGTGACCATCCCCAGGGACGAAGGGCACTTACATCCTCGCCGTGCCATGCTTTCATTCCGTGATCCCAGTTGCATATGGCGGCCGGTATTTTCTGATGGTTGCCGGCAAGAATATAGTCGCCTTCTTTGCCAAGAAGCAGGGGGAGCCATGTCCCTGCATGTCCCATAGCGACTGCTGCCGAAGGTGGAGTATAGTAGCGTTGTCCGGAGGCTAATGCAAGGTCGTTGCCGGGATTGAAAAAGTGCAGATCTGCCATGGTGAAATGTCTCGGACAGAAAAAGTGTGATAAATATTGCTTACAAAGATATATGCGTTTGACCATAAAGAAAAATATCCCTATTTTTGTGGGAGAAATTCTATTGTGCAAATAGACAAATATCAAAAAAGAAAGAATGAAAAAGAGTGCATTGCAGCAGGCCCGTTCGGCCTACCAGCCTAAATTGCCTCAGGTGCTCAAAGGCGCTGTCAAGGTAGTTGAAGGTCGTCCGACTCAGTCGGTGGCCGATCAGGAGGATATCAAAAACTTGTTCCCCAACACCTATGGTCTTCCCGAACTTACATTTGAGTCGGCCGAGGGTGGCGCACAGGGCAAGCCCCTCAATGTCGGTGTGATCCTTTCTGGCGGTCAGGCTCCCGGCGGACACAATGTCATCAGCGGTCTTTTTGACGGTATCAAAAGCGTCAATCCCCAGAGCCGTCTTTATGGTTTCCTCATGGGTCCCGGCGGATTTGTAGATCATAATTATATTGAGCTTACATCGGAGATTATCGATGATTACCGTAATACAGGTGGTTTTGATATAATTGGCTCCGGCCGTACAAAACTTGAGAAGAAAGAGCAGTTCGACAAGGGCCTCGAGATCCTCAAGCAACTCGGCATCACCGCTCTCGTTATTATCGGCGGCGATGACTCAAACACCAATGCCGCAGTGCTCGCCGAATACTACAAGGAAATCGGCGCGGGTGTGCAGGTGATCGGCTGTCCGAAGACCATCGACGGCGACCTGAAGAATGATCTGATAGAAACTTCGTTTGGTTTCGACACTGCTACCAAGGTTTACTCGGAGGTTATCGGCAATATCCAGCGCGATTGCAACTCGGCAAAGAAATATTACCACTTCATCAAGCTGATGGGACGCTCGGCATCGCACATCGCTCTTGAGTGCGCGCTTCAGACGCAGCCGACTGTCTGCATCATCTCGGAGGAAGTAGAGGCAAAGAATCAGTCGCTCAACGACATTATCGAGAGCATAGCCCAGATCATCGTTAAGCGTGCCAATGCCGGCATGAACTACGGCACCGTGCTCATTCCGGAGGGACTTATCGAGTTTATCCCTGCTATGAAGCGCCTTATCGCCCAGCTGAATGACCTTCTTGCTGAGAAGGCCGAGGAGTTTGGCGCAATTCAGAATGCCGGCGAGCAGCGCGCATGGATCATCGAGCATCTCGACAAGGAGAATGCCGAAACTTATGCTTCGCTCCCCGAGGGTGTGGCACGCCAGCTCTCGCTCGACCGCGATCCTCACGGCAATGTGCAGGTTTCGCTCATCGAGACCGAGAAACTTCTCAGCGAGATGGTTGGCAAGCGTCTCCGTCAGCTCAAGAATGAGGGTGTCTACACCGGCAAGTTCTCGCCGCTCCATCACTTCTTCGGATATGAGGGACGCTGCGCTGATCCTTCTAACTTTGATGCTGACTATTGCTATTCGCTCGGCTTCAACGCTGCCCAGCTTATCGAGGCCGGTGTGACCGGCTACATGTCGTCGGTGCGCAATCTTACCTGCCCCGCTGCAGAGTGGGTTGCCGGCGGTATCCCTGTTACGATGATGATGAATATGGAGCGTCGTCACGGTGAGATGAAGCCTGTGATTCAGAAAGCTCTCGTCAAGCTTGACGGTAAACCTTTCCTCAAGCTCGCCGCACAGCGTGATAAGTGGGCCGAGGGCGTGGAGTTTGTATATCCCGGCCCGATCCAGTACTTTGGCCCGACCGAGGTATGCGATCCGACAACGCTGACACTCAAGTACGAGCACGAGTAACCCTCGCTGTCGCTTTGTAGCATAAACATAAAGACAAGGGGCGATGGCGGCAGTCTCTGACTGCTATCGCCCCTTTTGTTTTTATCTGTAGATTATTATATAAATCCATCCAACGCCATAGATCTGCAATGAGAAAGCAGCTTATTTCCGTCTTGATTTCGGCAATCGCTTTTGGTGCTACAGCCGCAACGCCGCTGTTCATGCGCGATGCCGTTATTTCCCCCGACGGAAAGAAAATCGCATTCACCTACAAGGGTGATATCTGGACTGTGTCTGCCGCCGGAGGCACTGCCACCCGTCTCACGATGACCGATCAGAACTACGAGGCATCTCCGGTGTGGTCTCCCGACAGCCGACAGGTCGCATTCCGCTCAAACCGTGCGGGATCATTTGATGTGTATGTTGTCGATGCAAACGGAGGCGAGGCACGTCGACTCACTTTTGATTCAGGTTCGGAAACCCCTGAAGCATTTACCCCCGACGGTAAATCGGTGCTTTTCTCATCCTATGTGCGCCCTACGGCACAGACAGCCGCTTTCCCTTCTGCGCGTCTGACGCAACTCTACAGTGTGCCTGTAGACGGCGGACGCCCGGAACTCGTTTCGGCTACTCCGGTGCTTTATCCGGTATTTTCGCCGACCAACAACAGTCAGATCTATTATCAGGATATCAAAGGATTTGAAGACCAGTGGCGCAAGCACCACACGTCTTCCGATACACGTGACATATGGACGCTCGACCTCAAGAGCGGCAAGCATGTCAATCTCACCGAACGCGGCGGCGAAGACCGCAATCCGGTGATCTCGCCCGACGGCAAAACTCTTTATTTTCTGAGCGAACGCAACGGTGGCTCAATGAACGTCTACTCGATGGAGCCACGTAAAGGAGCATCGCCCACAGCGGTGACATCCTTCACCTCGCATCCGGTACGTTTCCTTTCCGGTGCAAAAGACGGTACGCTTGCATTTACCTACGATGGTGAGATCTACACCATGCGTCCTGACTCGAAACCTACGAAAGTAAATATCGACATCACGGCCGATTTCTATCAGCCGATAAAGCATATTCAGGTCAACAGCGCCCAGGGGGCGGTTCCTTCGCCCGATGGCAAGCAGATAGCCTTTATCAACCGTGGTAACGTGTTTGTCACCTCGGTGGATTTTCCGACAACCCGTCAGATTACCAATACAGTTGAGGCCGAGAGCCAGGTGGACTGGTCGCCCGACAGCAAGACGCTTGTCTACACTTCGGAGCGCGATGGACATTGGAATATCTATAAAGCCACTGTAGGCTATGATGCTGATCCTGATTTTGCAAATGCCACAGTTATCAAAGAGGAGGCTGTTTTCCCTGCATCGGACGGCGTTGAGCGCACATGTCCCTCCTATAGCCCCGACGGGAAGCAGCTTGCGTTTGTAAAAGACCGCAACAAGCTCATGGTCATGGATATTGAGAGCGGAAAGGTGCGTCAGCTTACCGATGGCCACACCAATCCTTCGCGCGGCGGTTCAATCGGTTTTGAGTGGAGCCCCGACAGCCGCTGGATTGTGATGGAAGGAATCCTTCACCACCATGAGCCGTATTCAGATATCATCCTTCTCAATGTTGCCGACGGCACGATGATACCTCTCACTGAAACCGGCTATTTCGATGAGTCACCCAAATTTGTACTCGATGGAAATGCTGTGATTTTCGGTTCGGACCGTTACGGTATGCGTGCCCATGCCTCATGGGGATCGGAGTCCGATGTGATGATTGTCTTCCTCAACTCCGACGCATATGACAAGTTCCGGCTTAATGAGCAGGATTATGCGTTGCGCACTGAGCTTGAAAAAGCCAATGCCATGGAGAAAGAGAAGTCGGAAGACAAAGACAAGAAAGAGAAGAAGGAAACAACAGTCAAGGAGATTGTTGTGGAACCCGACGGAATTCAGGACCGGATCATACGCCTTACTCCAAACTCCTCGCAGCTTGGCGATGCAATAATCACAGCCGACGGCGAGACACTGTTTTATCTCAGCGCATTTGAAGGTGGCTATGATCTCTGGAAGAAGGATCTGCGCAAAGGCGATGTGAAACTTGCATCGAAAAATGTAGGCGGTGGCTCGCTTGTATCGGATAAGGAGGGTAAAAACTACTTCCTTCTTTCACGTTCGCTGCGTAAGCTTGATCCTAAGGCCGGTACGGTGAAACCTATCGAGTTCAGAGGCACCATGAGTCTTGACGAGGCAGCTGAGCGCGAATATATGTTTGACTATGTGAAGTGTCAGGAGCGTGAGCGTTTCTATCAGGTCGACATGCATGGTGTCGACTGGGAGAAACTTACCGAGCAGTATCGCCGCTTCCTGCCTCACATCAGCAATAATTTTGATTTCGCCACACTCCTTTCTGAGATGCTCGGCGAGCTAAATGTGTCGCATACGGGCGGACGTTATACTGCTCCCGCCAATCCCAATCTCGATCGTACCGCGTCGCTTGGCCTGCTCTACGACCTTACCGACAGCAAGCGCGACGGTCTGCTGGTGACTGAGGTGATAGAGGGTGGCCCGATGGATAAGTCATGGAGCAAGATAAAAGCCGGAGACATCGTCACGGCTATCGGCGGAAAGAAACTTAAAGCCGGCGAACCTTATGAGCCGCTTCTTGCCAATGCCGCAGGACAGAAGACTCTTGTCGAGTTCAAGACTAAAGACGGAAAATCGGACAGTGAGGTTGTTATTCCGATCTCGTCGGGGCAGGAGAGCGATCTCCTCTACCGTCGCTGGATCAAACAACGTGCGGCCGATGTTGACCGCTGGAGCAACGGTCGTCTCGGCTATGTCCACATCAAGTCGATGGGTGATCCGAGCTATCGCGACATGTATGCCGATGTGCTCGGCAAGTACAATGACCGCGACGGTATTGTAATCGACATACGCTGGAATGGCGGAGGCCGTCTGCATGAGGATGTAGAGGTGCTTTTCTCCGGCAAGCACTATTTCACCCAGGTTATCCGCGGAGTCGAGGCTTGCGGAATGCCCTCCCGGCGCTGGAACAAGCCGAGCATCATGGTTATGGCAGAGCCATGCTACAGCAATGCACACGGTACTCCCTGGGTCTACAGCCACATGGGTCTCGGCAAGCTTGTGGGCCGCCCTGTGCCCGGTACAATGACTTCGGTCAACTGGGTCACCATGCAGGATCCCACAATGGTATTCGGCATTCCGGTTACAGGCTACCGCACCCATGAGGGTACTTATCTTGAGAACTCGCAGCTTGACCCCGATGTGCCTGTGACTAATACTCCCGAGGCACTGCAGAAAGGCGAGGACACGCAGTTGCGCGTCGCTGTCGAGACATTGCTCAAGGATATTGATTCTTCAAAAAAGTGATTCAGGTCACCGACATACGTAAATCCTACGGCTCGCTCCACGTTTTGCGCGGAGTGAGCCTCGCTATTCCCGACCATAGTATTGCGGCTATAGTGGGGCCGAGCGGTGCAGGCAAATCTACGCTGTTGCATATCATCGGTACGCTTGACCGCCCTGATTCAGGACAAGTGGTCTATGACGGTGTCGATGTGGCATCAATGAGCGACCGTCGGCTGTCTCGTTTCCGAAACGAACATATCGGGTTTGTATTTCAGGCTCATCAGCTGTTGCCGGAGTTTACTCTGCTTGAAAACGTGATGATGCCGGCTCTGATAGCCGGAAAATCTCCATCGCGGGCAGCTGAGATGGCACGCCCCCTTCTCGAGGAAGTGGGGCTTGTTGACCGACTCGATCACAAACCTACGGAACTCTCGGGTGGAGAGGCTCAGCGCGGCGCGGTGGCAAGGGCCTTGGTCAACAGTCCGTCGGTCGTGCTTGCCGATGAACCGTCGGGGAGTCTTGACTCACGCAACCGACAGGAGCTTCATGATCTTTTTTTCAGGCTTCGTGATCTTCATGGCACGACTTTTGTCACTGTCACACATGATGAGTCGCTTGCTTCACGTTGCGACTGTGTCTATCGTATAACTGATGGGGAAATATCACAATGCGACATCTGACGGCCTATATAATTGCTACGATATCAATGCTGTGTATGTCGTGTGCCGAAGGAGACAACGGCCCCTCGGTGGCATGCAGCTATGACATAGTGTGTCTCGGCAGTCAAACCGCAGAGCATGGAAGTGTGTTCTCTATGTATCTGCCCGACAGCGACCGCGAGATTGTCTATACAGAGTCGCGGGCGGTCATAGACACCTCGGTTGTGAAGGTGGGCGACAGGCTTATGCTTGGTTATGTGCCTGAAGGAAAACCCTATGAAAGCGGACGTGTGACGGTGCAGGGATATACGCCTATCCATAACTCTCCGCTGATGGTAAGCAGTGTCGGAGTGGAAA
>JAIDKP010000452.1 GCA_029051445.1 Muribaculaceae bacterium
ATCCGTCGAAGACGGAAAATAATACCAAGCCCCACATCGAGCGCGACAAGCGCGAAGGTGTGGGGTTGCAACGTTTTGATCAAGCACGGCCTCGGAGAGGCCATATACACACCCGCGAGATTATATGGACGGAGGCTGTCACATTTGAACCCACACACCAAACAATGAGCGCCGGGAGGCGCGCCGTCATTGTAAACCCCTGGCGACCGCACGGGAGCCTGGGGCTACACCTCATCCGCATACCACCCGCAGGTGTAGAGGGCGTGCAACACTACGCCCACATCCGTCGAAGACGGAAAATAATGCCAAGCCCCACATCGAGCGCGACAAGCGCGAAGGTGTGGGGTTGCAACGTTTTGATCAGGCACGGCCTCGGAGAGGTCATATACACACCCGTCGGCTGCCGGAGGATGCCACATTTAAACTCACAAACAATAAGCGCCGGGAGGCGCGTCGTTATCGTAAACCCCGGGCGACCGCACGGGAGCCTGGGGGCTATCAACTAAGGATATAGAGCCTCGGAGAGGCGATGTAATCCCACACTACAAGCATTCTTTCACACTACCACGCGGACCGCGCAAATACAAAATGCAGACAGGCGACCTCGCAATGAGGCCGCCTGCCATAAATGTTATCGGGAATATATTAGATACCTGCGAGTTTGAAACGGATGGGGAGTGTAAACCAAACGTTCACATTCTGGCCATTCATCTTACCGGGGATGAACTTAGGCAGAGTCTTCACGACACGCACGGCCTCCTTGTCGAGGTCGGGGTCTTTTGAACGAACCACCTTTACTTCACCAACCGAACCGTCCTTAGTTACAACGAACTGTACTACAACCTGACCCTGGATACCATTCTCCTGAGCCATCGCGGGGTACTTGATGTTCTTGTTCACATAAGCGAGAAGTTCAGCGTCTCCACCGGGGAACTGAGGCATCTGCTCCACAGCCGTGAACACCTGGTTTTCCTCGACCGGAGCTTTCTCCTCAACGATAATCTCATCCTTGTGCTCGCGCACAACGTTGATATCGTCGGTACCCTGGTCAAAGTCGGTGTTACCGAGTGCGGTTGTGGTTTCCTGCAGTTCATCCTGGCTCTTGATCTCCTCGGTCACCTCCTCGTCATCCACAATGGCGATCTCTGTCACCTTCATGGTGTTAAGGATTTCCTCGGGAAGTGCCTCAGGCTGCTGCTCCTCGACACGCTGCAGTTCCTCTACCTCTTCCTGCTCCTCTGTTTCGGTAGCAAGCTCGGCAAGGGTCTGCTCGATTGTGTCCTCTGGCTTAGCCTCAGGCTTCGGGAGCTTGTCGATGATGAATGAGAGCGCGAATACTGCACAGATGAAGAGCACAACAACGATCATCGACCGGTTGTGGCGGGCATCACTTGCAGCACGGAGCTGATATGCACCGAATTCCTTGTTTTTGCCTTCAAAGATTATGTCGCGCCATTCTTTTGATGAAAGATCTACGTCTTTAGCCATTGTCTTGTGTCTTTATCGGTAAATAAATAGATCTGTCTATCACTTTTTGATGTTGGCAAGGCCCTGCGAAGTGCGGTAGCCGAAGATCATCATCGAGTCGAGGTGATTCATCTGGTCGATCTGATAACGCGAGATCTGGTTGATCTGCATCTCGTCGAGCGCGGTGATCACACTCTCCCACGATGCGTCG
>JAIDKP010000453.1 GCA_029051445.1 Muribaculaceae bacterium
TCGAGAAACTCGCGGTCATGGCTCACGACAATGACAGTGCCGTTGAAATCCTTGATCGCCTGCTTGAGTATATCCGTGGTCTTCATGTCCAGGTGATTAGTCGGCTCGTCAAGTATGAGCAGATTCACCGGTTCAAGAAGCAGACGTATCATGGCCAGACGTGTCTTTTCACCGCCTGAAAGCACTTTTACCTTCTTATCCGATGCCTCGCCGCCAAACATGAACGCCCCAAGTATGTCGCGTATCTTTGTGCGTATGTCGCCCACAGCCACATGGTCGATCGTGTCAAAAACAGTGATCTCGCCATCGAGAAGCTGCGCCTGGTTCTGCGCGAAATAACCGATCTTCACATTGTGGCCGATCTTCAGCGAACCTGTGAACGGAATCTCCCCCATTATACACTTCACGAGAGTCGACTTGCCTTCGCCGTTCTTACCTACAAAAGCCACTTTTTCACCCCTGCGCAGAGTGAAAGTCGCACCGTCAAACACCTGGTGATCGCCATACGCCTTACCCACATTATCAGCAATAATCGGGAAATCACCCGAGCGCGGAGCCGGTGGAAATTTCAGATTAAGGTGCGACGTGTCCACCTCATCGACCTCGATGCGCTCTATTTTGGCAAGCTGCTTCATGCGGCTCTGCACCTGCACCGCCTTTGTAGCCTTATAGCGGAAACGCTCTATGAAATCCTCGGTATCCTGAATCTGTTTCTGCTGATTCTGGTAGGCGCGCATCTGCTGTTCGATGCGCTCACGCCGCAACTCTACAAAATGCGAGTAATTCACGCTGTAGTCATAGATCTTCCCCATTGAGATCTCAATAGTGCGGGTAGTCACATTGTCGATAAACGCACGGTCATGACTCACCAGCACCACGACATTGGCCTTGGAGACAAGGAAATTTTCAAGCCACTGTATCGATTCGATATCGAGGTGATTTGTAGGCTCGTCAAGCAGAAGCACATCAGGGCGGCGCAGCAGTATCTTGGCAAGCTCCACACGCATACGCCATCCGCCCGAGAACTCCGAAGTAGGACGCTCGAAATCACTTCGGCTGAAACCCAAACCAAGCAGAGTCTTCTCGATCTCGGCATCGGCATTCTCCTTTTCCATCATCGCGACCTGCTCAGTAAGAGCCGTGAAGCGGTCAATCAGACGCGCATACTCTTCCGACTCAAAATCGGTGGCATTCTCCACCTCTTTTGTCACATCGTCAAGTTCATTGCGCAATGCGGCGACATGATCAAGAGCCGAGGCAACCTCTTCCCTCACTGTCCTGACATCAGAAATCTCCATCTGCTGAGGCAGATACCCCACCGTCACATCACGAGGTATCACCACCGATCCGCCTGTAGGCTGCTGAAGCCCGGCGATAATCTTCAGCATTGTCGACTTTCCGGCACCATTCTTACCGACAAGAGCTATTTTGTCCCGACGGTTGATGACATAACTTATATGGTCAAAAAGCGACTTCGCACTGAACTCTACAGAAAGATAGTTTAGAGAAATCATTGTTTCTTACAAATATTGTGGTTTCAGAACTGCAAAGTTACCCCAAAACACCCAATCCGCCAAACCGCCCTGCGGCAGCCATAACACAAAGAGGCTGTGTCGTAATTAAGTTTTACGGCGCAGCCTCTCTTTTTTGAGTGTTGAGGTTTGGATATTTTTCAGGC
>JAIDKP010000454.1 GCA_029051445.1 Muribaculaceae bacterium
TTCGTCTTCGATCTTGATGCGGAAGATTCCTTTGATGATAAACATCGATGCAATGATGCCTACAACACCGAGGGTGTAGGCTGCAGCGTAGCCCATGGCCATAACGTTGGCATCTTCAGCTGAATTGACTGTCTGTTGCGCGGCTGCGAGTCCGGGAGTGTTGGTCACGGCTCCCGACATAACTCCGACAAGCGCCGAGATTGAGGTGTCGCCCCGCTCGATCAGGAATATCACAAGGACGATTGCAGCGTTCAGTGCAATGCCGAGCACGGCAAGCAGATTGAGCCTGACTCCTCCCTGCTTGAATGAGGAGAAGAAACTCGGGCCGACTTGCAGGCCTATTGCAAAAATGAATATGATCAGACCGAATTCACGTACAAATTTCAGCACATTGCCGTCGACAGTGTAGCCGAAGTGCCCCATGATGATACCTACGAAAAGGACGAACGTGACTCCCAGTGAGACACCTCCGATCTTTATCTTGCCGAGCCATATACCTACGGCGATAACAAAAGAGTAGAGGGCAATCGTGCTGGCCAGTGAGACGTTGCCGGGAGCTAAAAGGTTGATTATATCCATTGGAAATGCTGTAAATGAAATCGTTGCGGTGGCAATGGCTCATCAGGCCAACCGCCGCTAAAACCAAGTGCAAAGATACTGATTTTACCGCTAACCGCAAAGTGGCTCCGGTGACTATTTTTTTAACAGACTTTTTTATTTGAAACCGAAAATACTGGCTATGGTGCCGACAGCGGGACGTACTATACTTCCTTCATCTCCGGCAGATGCCATCCGTAGCGGAGGGCACCCCAGCGGAGGAAAAGGATTGTCAGGGCGCAAAGCGACTGACATAGCCATTCTTCGCAGCCGCATAATGCTGCAATCCAGTATGCAATTCCACCGCCTATGCAGGCTGTGGCATATATGTCTTTGCGGAAAAACAACGGCTCTTCGTTGATGAGCACATCACGAAGTACTCCTCCGAATGATCCGGTGATCATGCCGAGCACAACGGCCACCCACATCGGATAGCCGTAGGCGAGACTTTTCTGTAGTCCGGTCACGACAAAGAGAGCGAGACCGATAGCGTCAAACATATACAGAAACCTGGAGTCGGCTGTAAGAACTCTCTTGAACATCAGGACAATTATAAATCCTAATCCGGTGACAGCAAGATACATCCACGACTCCATCCAGAATGGTGACGCATTTAGCAGAAGGTCGCGTATCGTACCACCGCCGATGGCGGTCACGACTCCAATCGTATATGCTCCAAACCAGTCGAAATGTTTACGGGCAGCCAGGCGTATGCCGCTCACTGCAAAGGCCAGTGTACCTATGACCTCAATAATGAAAAGTAGTGTTGCTTGCACAATTGCTCACTTTTTAGTTGTGCAAAATTAGTGCTTTTTTTGTTACTACGATACGTTTTTTGACCGCAGTCGCGCATAGGCGACAAAAATTAATGGCTGTGTGGAAATTGTGTTTTAGGTATGTGAGGGTATAGCTTGGAGATGTAATTGCTTGAAATAAAAAAAGGACGCACGCGCCGTGCGTCCCTACTCTCTGTGAATATGGTGCGTCCTATGTTTACAGGATTTCTTCGGAGATCTGTTGGATCCAGGTGTGCAGGCGGGTGTCGGTGAGTTCCGGGTGGTTGACTTCATCGAGTACGAGACCGTACATTTTTCCGGTTTCAGGGTCGTAGGCGGCTGATTCGCTGAACTCATATGCGCCGGCATCGTATTCGCCGATCAGAATGGCCTGAGTGCGCACTAGTCTGTCGCGCAATTCACCGACTGCGTTGCAGAATGTGTCGGACATGGTTTCGTCGCCGCATCCAAACAGCGCGATTTTCTTTCCCTTTAGATCAAGTACCTGAAGGCCGTTGACGAAGTCGAGCCAGTCGGTCTGTATGTCTCCGCTTCCCCATGTGCTTGAGCCGAGTATCAGTACGTCATATTCGGCTACCCGGCTCGGGGATGTTTTTGCCACATCGTGTATGTCGTTGTCGCCGATGTTCAGAAGCTGTCCGATCTTGCGGGCTATCCGGGCAGTCGTACCGGTATTTGAACCGTAGAATATACCTGTTTTCTTATCCATAGAGACAATCGTTTAAAAAGTTAATTGAGATGCAAGGATTTCAGCCTATGCATCTCAATTATTAGAACAATTGCCGTCGGTAGAGGGTTCAGATCACGCCGCGCTCTTTTAGCGTTGCGGCCATCTGTTCAGCCAGATTGCGTGCCTCGATCGCAGCCACTGTATCGAAATCGGTGCCGGTGGAGGCATATATGATTCCACGCGATGAGTTGACGAGCAGTCCGCAGTCGTCGTTCATAGCATATTTTGCTACTTCCTCAAGGCTACCGCCCTGTGCGCCCACGCCGGGCACGAGCAGGAAGCTGTCGGGTGCTACCTGGCGCACATCGGCAAGCAGTGATCCCTGTGTGGCTCCGGCCACAAACATGAGATTGTCTTTATTTCCCCATTCCTGTGCCTTGGCCAGAACTCGCTCAAAGAGGCGTTTGCCTTCGGTATCGGCGACAAACTGGAAGTCGTGGCTTCCTTTGTTGGATGTGAGTGCGAGAAGCACGGTCCATTTGCCGGGGTATTCCATGAAGGGGGTGACGCTGTCCTCGCCCATGTAGGGTGCTACGGTGAGCGCGTCGACATCCATATAGTCGAAGAATGCGCGTGCATACATGCGGGCGGTGTTGCCGATGTCGCCGCGTTTTGCGTCGGCTATGATGAACTGGTCGGGGTAGGTGGCGCGTATGTAGCGTATTGTCTTTTCAAGCGCGATCCAGCCCTGGTAGCCAAGTGTCTCATAGAAGGCGATATTGGGCTTGTAGGCGACGCAATAGGGGGCTGTGGCATCGATGATTGCCTTGTTGAACGCAAAGACGGGATCTTCGGGCGCTTCCTCGAATATGTGCTTGGGTATCTTGTTGAGGTCGGTGTCGAGTCCGACGCAAAGGTAGCTTTTCTTACGCTTTATGTTGTCAATGAGTTCCTGACGGGTCATGATACTGTATACTTGGTTAATGGTGTTGTTTATAGTTCGGCTGCTTTCAGCTTTTCGGCGTTCTCGGCCACGGTGAGGCGGTCGATGCACTCCTGTATGTCGCCTCCGAGGAAAGCCGGCAGGTTGTACATGGTGTAGTTTATGCGGTGGTCGGTGACACGTCCCTGCGGGAAGTTGTAGGTGCGTATCTTGGCCGAGCGGTCGCCGGTGGAGACGAGGGTTTTTCGCCGCGATGCTATGTCGTCGATATATTTCTGGTGCTCACGGTCATAGATGAATGTGCGCAGCCTCGACAGCGCCCGCTCTTTGTTTTTAGGCTGGTCGCGTGTCTCGGTGCATTCGATGAGTATTTCCTCGCTCTGGCCGGTTATGGGGTTTTTCCACATGTAGCGCAACCGCACTCCCGACTCGACTTTGTTGACGTTCTGTCCGCCGGCACCTCCGGAGCGGAATGTGTCCCACTTGATTTCGCCTTCGTTGATCTGGACGTCAAACTCATCGGCTTCGGGCAGAACTGCCACTGTCGCGGCCGAGGTGTGTATGCGCCCCTGTGTCTCTGTCGCAGGTACGCGCTGCACACGGTGGACACCGCTCTCATATTTTAGGACTCCATAGACTCCTTCTCCTGAGACTGCAACCACGATCTCTTTGAATCCTCCGGCTGTGCCTTCGCTGAACGAGGTGACCGATGTCTTCCATCCTTTTGACTCGCAGTAGCGCACATACATTTTGTAGAGGTCTCCGGCAAATAGAGCCGCTTCGTCGCCGCCAGTGCCTCCGCGTATTTCGAGTACGGCGTTTTTTGAGTCTTCGGGGTCGCCGGGTATGAGAAGAAGCTTTATCTCCTCTTCAAGCGCGGGTATGGCCTGCTGGGCCTGTTCAAGCTGCTCGCGTGCCATGTCGGCCAGATCGCTGTCGTTTGACGAGATTATCTCGCGTGCCTCGGCCATGTCGGCTATGGCACGCCTGTAGCGTCCGGTCGCGTCTACTATGCGTCCGAGATCCTTGTACTCTTTGGTGAGCTTGCGGTATCGGTTCTGGTCGGCTATGACATCGGGATCGGTAATGAGGGTGGCTGTCTCCTCATATCGTGCCTCGATTCCGTCGAGCCGTTTAAGTAACTGGTTGTCCTGATCCATTTAGTCGGTTGGTGCCTCTTAGCCGAGAGAGGCTACAAATTTCTTAAGCTCCGGCATCTGTTCCATTACTTTCTCAAAGAGACGCATCTGGGCTTTGGTGCGCACGAGGTTGTGGGTCGGATAGGCGATCTTGTAGTAGGTGTCGCCATTGATCCAGTCGGTGAGGAAGCGTACAGCCTGCATGTAAGGGAACAGAGCTACGGCAAGCGGAAGCCAGTCTTTTTCCTCTTTTGTGAGGAATGATTTGGTCGAGCTCAGGTAGCCGCGTGTGAATGCCTCGAAAATTTCGTTGCGGAAAGAGATTTTGTCGGTCTCCGGCTCGTCCTCAGGTGTTGAACATGCGGCTGTGCGGAGGAAGTCGCCGTAGTCAGAGAATACCATCGACGGCATGACTGTGTCGAGGTCGATTACGCAAAGCACATCGCCTGTGGCGGCATCGTAGAGCATGTTGTTGACTTTGGTGTCGCAGTGGCATACGCGCACGGGCATCTTGCCCTCGCGGCGCAGCCGGTCGGCCTCGGTCATTGTGCCGACATATTCGTTGATTTCAGCAAGTATGTCGGCCACTTCTGCAGCGCGTCCCTGCGGATCGGCTTTCACCGCATCATCAAGCTGGCGGAGACGGAACTCCATATCATGGAAGCCGGGTATGATCTCTACAAGGTCGGCATCAATGTCGGCCAGATCGCTCTGGAAACGTCCGAATGCCTCGCCGGCCTGCAGGGCTGTCTCGGGGGTCACCTCCGAGAGTGTCATGGAGCCGGGTATGTAGGTCATAAGACGCCACACCTTGCCGTCGGAAGGATCGTTATAGTAGGTCTTCGCTCCCTCTTTTTCTCCGAGAGGCAGGAAGTGAAGCACCTTGCGGTCAATGTCGGTCTCTCCTGCTTTTTCGAGCTTGCTTCTCAGGTGAGAAGTGACCGCCTGGATATTGCCCTGCAGTCCGTCTACATCGGGAAAAATGGCAGTGTTGATACTTTGGAGCACGTATTTAGGTTCTCCGTTTATTTCCACCGCATAGGTGGTATTGATAAGACCGTTGCCAAGCGGACGCACCTGTGCGTCGGACAACGACGGGAGGAATTCCCTGACTATAGACAATAATTTTTCCATATTGACTACAAATTTATGGAAAAAGCATTATATTTGAAAAAAAATTGGGAATCAATCATTGAAAATCGACTATCAAAGAGTAAATACCTAATATTCAGTTAAATGTTTAAAGCTTCATTACTACCTGCACTGGCTGTAGCCATGCTTGCAAGCTGTGCAGGAGCATCTCAGGAACAGTCTTATGTGATTAAAACAGATGTTCCGGAACGTCCGGCCGGACAGGAAGATATGGTTGCATTTGCCGCAGAGCCTATCGATACTGTCAGAGTCGGCATTGTCGGCCTCGGTATGCGCGGCCCCGGCGCAGTTGACCGCATGTCTCATATTCCCACTGCAAAAGTAGTGGCACTCTGCGATATAGACTCGGCTCGCGTGGCAAAATCACAGAAAATACTTGCTAATAACGGCGCGGCTCCTGCCAAGGAGTTCTGGGGATCGGACACAGCTTATCTCGCAATGGTGCAGGATCCCGATATCGATCTGATCTATGTGGCTACAGACTGGGAGCATCATGTGCCTATCTCGCTTGCAGCGATGGAAAACGGCAAGCATGTCGCTTGTGAGGTGCCTGCCGCACACAGCCTTGAGGATATCTGGGCGCTCATCAACACATCGGAGCGTACACGCAAGCACATGTTCATGCTTGAAAACTGCTGCTATGACGACTTTGAGCTTACCGCGCTCAACATGGCCCAGCAGGGTGTATTCGGCGAGGTGCTTCACGCCGAGGGCAGCTATATCCACAATCTTTCTGATTTCTGGAACGCATACTGGGACAACTGGCGCATGAAGTTCAACGAGGAGCACGCAGGCGATGTCTATGCTACTCATGGCGTTGGCCCGGCTGCACAGCTTCTTGACCTCCACCGTGGCGACATGCTCACTACTCTCGTGGCTATGGACACCAAATCGGTGAGCGGCCCCGACTTCGTTGAGAAGACAACCGGCAAGCGCCCCGAGCCATGGAAAAACGGTGACCTCACCATGACCATCCTGAAGACAGCCAACGGCAAGACCCTGCATATCCAGCATGATGTTGTGACTCCGCGTCCCTACTCGCGCATGTATCAGGTGACCGGCACAAAGGGCTTCGCCAACAAGTACATGAAGAGCGGCATCGTTCTTGACACCGACGGTCTCTCGACCGAGATGCCCGATCACGAGAATCTGTCGAGCCACTCGTTCCTTCCCGAGGAGCAGTATCAGGCTCTCATGGAGAAATACAAGCACCCGATCCTCAAAGAGATCGGCGAGAAGGCAAAGCAGGTGGGCGGTCACGGCGGCATGGACTTCGTTATGGATTACCGTCTTATCTACTGCCTCAACCATGGTCTGCCTCTCGATATCGACGTGTATGACATGGCTGAATGGTGCTCGCTCGCTCCTCTTGGCGCGATCTCGATAGAGAACGGTTCTGCTCCGGTCGAGGTTCCTGACTTCACCCGCGGTGCCTACAACAAGGTGAAAGGCTACCGTCACGCTTACGCTGACAAGGCTGAGTGAATTTAAGATCATACAATAGATTATCGATCCCTGCCGGACTGCCGAGGCAAGCCCGGCGGGGATTGCTTTTGTTTCTGTTTGCCGCTATATTTGTGAGCGGTCGGGGTGTCGCTCAGGTTGTGGCCGACACTCTTGAGAGGGGGGTGGAGCTCCGTGAGGTTGTCATAAAACCGAGGAAGGAGAAGTACAGTAAAAAAAATAATCCGGCGGTTGATTTTGTAAACCGTCTGCGCGATCATGCCGACGACAATGATCCGCTTCGCAACGAGCACTACAGCTACAGGCGGTATGGACGTGTCACATTGGCCATTTGCCCGTTTGACACGGCTAAAATGGCAAAAACAGGAAGCCGTTGGGCTTTTCTAAGAGATCATGTGACGGTGTCACCGTTGTCCGATACAGTCATGTTGCCGGTGTCGGTCAAGGAGAGATCGTCGACAGTAATATATGAAAAGGGAAGCCGAAGGGAAATAATAGATGCGGTAAAACGCGATGGTATCGATGAGTTTGTCGATCAGGAGGGTACGGAAATGTATCTGGAGGACGTGATGCGCGATGTCGATATTTTTCAGAATGATATCACGATGTTCCAGAACAGGTTTGTAAGTCCGGTGGGACGCATCGCCCCTGATTTTTATAAGTTTTATCTCACTGACACGATTGCGTCGCCCGACGGCAGCGAACGGTGGATAGAACTGAGTTTCACGCCGATGGTCAACACCACTTTTGGATTTCATGGCCGGTTGTATG
>JAIDKP010000455.1 GCA_029051445.1 Muribaculaceae bacterium
TGTGTATAAGCCACAGCTTTATGATGTGGCCTTGTCGCAGCCGTCGCTTAACATCGTGATCGCCGATGACTCGATTGCCAACTACAACATCGTTCCGCCGTCGGTCGATGAGCCTGAACACGACAGCGCTTTGCCGGAATTAGGTATCAACCGTTTCCTTCTGCTCAATTCAGGACCGTTGCGCTATTTCTCGCTTCCCGATTCCACCGGGTTCACACTGCGTTTCAGTGCGATAGATGCCAATGGATCTGAGTCGCCCCGCTACAGTCTTTCGACCGAAGGCAATGTACGTGTCGCCGGGCTTCCGCTCGCCACCGACGTGCCTTTGCTGTTCACTGCCGACGGTAATGTCCGGTGGGATCCGGCCACGCCCGACGAGGTGGCTCTTGAGTCGTTTGTCGTGTCGGTCGACGGCACTCCGGCCCGTTTTGACACCCGCGTGAGTTTTGCCGATCCGCTCACAATAGACCGTCTTGACCTTGAGTTGCCGTCGGTCGACGTGACGCGTGTGGCCGGCTATCTTCCCGACGGTATGATTCCGGATCTTGACGAAATCGAGACCAACATGAATGTGGCTCTGTCGTTCAGTCTTGCGCGTCCCTATAGCCTGCGTCCCGATACTGTTATTCTGCCGTCGGGACAGCTTACGTTGAAAATCAATCCTTGCCGGTTGTCGGTGCGGAAAGCGGGCATATCGGTCGACCGCCTCAGTCTCCTGGCGCGTCTTACGGTTGATGGTGACTCTCTCGATCTTTCGGAGGCCGAGGTAGAGGAATTTACATTGAAATCGCGCGTGCTCGATGTTGATTTCAATGGCGCAGTGCGTTATCTGTTCAGTGATCCGTTGTTCAGCGGCCGCCTCTGTGGGCGCGTTTTCACAGGCTACCTCCCTGCAGTGGTGAGGGATGCTGTCGGCGGAACCATGAAAGGCACAGTCGGAGCCGATCTGTCGTTGCGATTGCGTCGCAGCGACCTTTCATCGCAGCGTTTCCATAAGATATTTGCGCGCGGCACGGTGTCGCTGCACCGTTTCGATATGTCGTTGCCTGTCGCCGCCGACTCGGCCGATACAACCGGCACGACCGACACGATAAGATTCTACACACCGGCTGCATATCTGAAGTTCGACAGCGATCGCCGCATAGAGGTCAACGGTGTACGCACCGACTCGCTGCTGACCGTCAGTGTCACAGCCGATACGATCGGATATAGCGGAGGAGGTGTTGCGTTGCTGGCCCGTGATCTGAGTGTCGGCCTTGGCTCCCGCAACGTCCATTCGTCGGCCGATACGACGCGCATCAACCCGTTCGGTGGTGCCATAAAGGCATCTGCTCTCAGGCTGACATCGCTGCCCGATTCGCTGAGGGTTATGGTGAGAAACCTTGACAGTAAGGCCTCGTTGCGCCGTTATGAAGCTCGCGACAGTGTGCCACAGCTGTTTCTCTCTGTTGCAGCCGATGGCATCGGTGTGGGCGACGCGGGGTTCAGAGCTGCCGTGAGAGCGCCGTTTGCCGAAATCACCGCGCACCTCAATCCGCGTAAGCCGGAGCGTGCCGTCCGCCGTGCAGCGCAGGTGGAGAGAGAAGACAGCACAGCCGGTGCCGGACTTAAGGAGCGTATAAGACGCTGGAAGATCACAGGAAGTCTGTCGGCTACAGGCGGCCAGATG
>JAIDKP010000456.1 GCA_029051445.1 Muribaculaceae bacterium
CCATAGAGATGCCCCCCTTCATCTATCTGTGCGTCAAGAGTGATGACGCCGGCTTTCTCCGAACTCATCGTCACATTGGCGCTCCAATGAATCGGATCAAGCATCTGCGCCTTGGCAAAAATTGCGACAAGGCTGACCATGATTGACAGAAATATCTTTTTCACGTTGTCGTAGTTGTTAATGATTCACGATATTATTTTAAATCTGACGTACAAAATTACACACGGCAGGAAGTATTGATGTGTTAAATGGCCGCGAGACCTGCAATCACCATTTCAGGGTTTTCATTACCGAAAACATAGCTTCCGGCAACAACGACATCACACCCCGCTTTGGCGACATCGACTGCAGTGGTAGCATTTATACCGCCGTCGACCTCGATCAGTGCATGAGAACCGCTCTCTGCAATCAGCGTCTTGAGCTCTCTGATCTTGTTTATCACATTGCCGATAAACTTCTGCCCGCCGAATCCGGGATTTACCGACATAAGCAGAACCATGTCTAGCTCTGCGACAATATCTTTCAGCAATGAGACAGGGGTAGCCGGGTTAAGAGTCACCGCAGCCTTCATGCCGGCCTGCTTGATTGCCTGTACTGTACGGTCGAGATGAGGACTGACCTCCAGATGCACGTTCATCCACTCTGCTCCGGTATCCCGCACCTGAGCCACATATTTGTGCGGCTCGACAATCATGAGATGAACGTCAAGCGGTTTTTTTGCAATGCGCCCTACTGCCTCGATAACAGGAAAACCTATCGAGATATTAGGCACAAACACACCGTCCATGACATCGACATGTATCATGGATGCCTCCGAACGGTTTATCATCTCTATATCACGGCCGAGATTCGCAAAATCAGCCGATAGTATCGATGGTGAAACAAGCATTGTGTATGATTGGTTAAGATTCTGTTATTTCTGTTTTTTCGGCTTGAAAGCATGAAGGGCTATATATGCCACACAGAGCAACGCAAGCACGATTCCGGCCACAGTGAGATAGCCGTTGTATTTCTCGACAGCAATAAAAAGCTGATCATACGGCACTGTCCTGGCAAGCCAGAAACCGAGCAGTGCAAGCACGATATTCCACACCATTGCGCCGAGCGCAGTAAAAAGAAGAAACGACCACACATTCATGCGGGCAAGACCCGCAGGTATTGAGATCAGCTGACGTATGGCAGGAATTAGACGTCCCACAAAAGTCGAGACAGCACCATGCTTGTCAAAATATGCCTCTGCCTTCTCAACCTTCTCTGGAGTGATCAGACATGCACGCCCAAGACGACTGTCGGCAAACTGATATACGATCGGACGGCCTATCCATAACGCCAGAAGATAATTTATAAACGCACCCGTTACCGCACCGGCTGTCGCGCATAGCACCACTGCAAAAACATTCATGTCACCACGGCTGACGGCAAGATAGGCGGCAGGAGGCACGACAACCTCACTTGGAAACGGAATAAACGAACTCTCGATCACCATAAAGAGAAATACAAACCAGTACGACGCATTGTCACAGAAAAACTGAAACGCCGACGATGCGTTAAGGTAATCGAATATCGACAGTACTATCATTCTCTGAATTTACTTTAGTGTTAAACCGGAACAACAAGCATCGGAATGTCGCAATGAAACAGCATACGATGGGCAAGACCCGGATTAAACAGACGCGCGAGAGCATTCTTACGCTTGTTGGGCATGACAATGATCTCCATCGGACGCTCCTGTTGCATCCTCTCGAAATCCTCTATATCACCGACACCCGACACCGTCTTTACCTCAAAACCATATCCAGGATAATGGATCCTGCAATAATCAAGCAACATCTCCATAGATCGCTCCACATCCTCGCTCTGCCCGCGACCTCTCTTCCGGCCGGCATAAACCAGATTGATGTGAAACGGTGAAGAAGGAAAAAGCTCATACACCTTCTCAAGCACGGTAAAATCGTCATCATCAAGATTGGCGAAGAAAGCTACCTGGCGCATCCCGTCGGTAGGCAGAGGCAGACGCATGTTTTCCGGCACAGTGAAAGCCACCGAACGGCACGAGTCAAGCACCTCGGCTGTGACACTGCCGACCATATCCGACTCCTTCTTGTCAGCACCGCGGGTTCCCATCACAATAAGCATCGGAGACGTGCATCGGGCATATTCCAGAATCACCTCCTCGGCAAGACCGTCGATCACATCGGTAGCAAATTTCACCGCTGGTATGACACCGGTTTTGATATACTCCCTGATACGGTCTGCAAACTCATCCATACGCTTCCGCGCAATCCTCCCGAGCTCATCAGCCGCATCGTCACCAAGCTCCATCAGCCCGGAGTCGGAAGTGATCGTGAAATTATCTGCGCGCGACGGAGTCACATAGGCATAGAGCAATACGATCGAAGCACCGTGATCCGAAGCCATGCCGAATGCAAGACGGGCGGCCGTAAACGAGTAATCAGAGAAATCGACCGGAACAAGTATAGTTTTGCCCGATGGCCTGCTGTTAACGACAACTTTCTTTCTTAGTCCCACACGCTTGGTCACATTAGGCAAAGCGCGCTCAGCCGGCTTGTTGCCGGCAGCGGCATCACCCGAGCCATACGCAGGCACATCATTGTAGAGCGGAAAAATCTCTATGTTTTCAATGATACGCAAAGCAGCAGGAAGATCATCCTCCGGAATACGCACCTCTATCGGATGCTCCGTGAACTTCTGTCCGAGACGGGCGGCCACAAGATCAGCATAGACACCTTCATGCTGAAGAAGTCGACGCAACTTGTCGGCATGTTCACGAGTATGCAATGCCACAGTCACCTTGCGCAACTGCCTATCCGAAACGGCTCTGTTGTTCTCCTTGCTGTCCATAAATTCACGTTTTTTTGTTGGAGAGATTTTTTAGAGGTTGTTTAAGCTTAATTTTTAAACAAGCTCTTACAATGCTTAGATTATAAGCATCGCATCACCGTAGGCTCCGAAACGATAACCCTCCTTCACAGCCACATCATATGCGTTCATCACATGATTGTAGCCTCCGAAAGCAGCCGTAAGCATAAGCATCGTCGAATACGGCAGATGGAAATTGGTAACAAACGAAGTTGTCACCGTGAAATCATAAGGGGGGAAAATAAACTTGTTTGTCCAGCCCGAAATCGACTTCAGATGACCGTCCATACTTACGGCATCCGAAATACCACGAAGCACCGAAGCTCCGACTGCGCAGACCTGACGCCCCTCGTCCTTAGCCTTGTTTACCATTTCAACAAGCTTTGGACCGACCTCGACCTCCTCCGAATCCATACGGTGCTTCGTCAGATCCTCGACATCGATATCACGGTATGCGCCAAGACCACTGTGCAGCGTGATATAGCCACGCTCGACACCCTTGATCTCCATATGCTTCATCAGCTCGCGGCTGAAATGAAGACCTGCCGAAGGAGCCACCACAGCACCTTCATGACGGGCGAACACTGTCTGATAATCATCCGCATCACAATCCTCCGACTCACGCGAGAAATATGGCGGAAGAAGAGTTTTGCCAAGACTGAACAATGCCTTTTTGAACTCCTCGTGTGTTCCGTCATAAAGGAAGCGCAATGTGCGGCCGCGAGAAGTTGTATTGTCGATTACTTCGGCCACAAGCATATCATCGTCTCCGAAATACAACTTGTTTCCGATACGTATCTTGCGGGCTGGCTCGACAAGTACATCCCAGAACTTATTTTCCGCATTAAGTTCTCGCAACAGGTGCACTTCGATCTGAGCACCCGTCTTTTCCTTATTTCCGTAAAGTTTGGCAGGGAAAACACGCGTGTCATTGAGCACCATCACGTCACCCTCCTCAAAATACTCCAGAATCTCTTTAAAAATCTTGTGGGTGATCTCCCCCGTCTTGCGGTTGAGCACCATCAGGCGGCACTCGTCACGATGAAACGTCGGATGATCTGCGATAAGTTCTGCAGGAAGATTATAGTTGAATTGCGAAAGTCTCATTATTGGGATGTATCTCTTCTATGTTGATATCTTTATCTGTTTTAGGTTCTGCTCTCACACACAGCCGGAATTTTCAGGCTTCTCGTAATTTTCGGGATACTCGATCGGAGTCTCGCTGATAAGAGTGGTCGCAGCATCGACACTGAGACAGTCTTCAACCTTTACACTGCCGACGCGCGTACGTCGCAGAGCTGTCAGATGTCCGCCCGATCCAAGACTCTCGCCTATATCCCTTGCAAGCGCACGTATATAGGTGCCCTTGCTGCATACGACCCTGACAGTAATTGAGGTCTGACTGTACGACAGCAACTCGATCTCGTCTATCACAAGCACCTTGGGCTTGAGATCGACAGCCTCGCCGCGGCGGGCCGCCTTATAGGCGCGATGGCCGTCGACCTTACAGGCCGAAAACGCCGGAGGCACCTGTTCGATACGTCCGGTAAATTTCCTGAGCGTCTCCTCCACCCCACTGCGGGTGATATGTTCCGTAGGGTACGTGGCATCTATCTCGGTCTCGAGATCAAACGAAGGTGTCGTGGCCCCGAGAGCGATCTCCGCCACATACTCCTTGACACCGGTCTGAAGCTCCTCGATACGCTTTGTTGCCTTACCGGTACAAATGATCATCACGCCCGTTGCAAGAGGATCAAGCGTTCCGGCGTGACCGACCTTGAACTTCTTGATTCCGTATCGGCGCAGAATCATACCGCGAAGCCTTTTCACCGCGTCAAACGAAGTCCATCCGAGAGGCTTGTCGATATAAAGTATTTCACCTGTCAGGAAATCCATCGCTGATCTGTTATATGCATATACACAAGACTCCGACTGCCACGCAATATAGCGCAAACCACACAAGCTTGCCTTTAGAGACAAGATCGATCATCCACTTGCAGGCGAGACAGCCCACTGCAAATGCCGTGACAAAACCTATGGCCAATGGCACTGCACCGACGCTCGACACAACTGCGTCATCAGCTCCCCGGATCATTTTCACCACATCAAGAAGTGCCTCCCCGAGTATAGGGATTATGACCATGAAAAACGAGAACTCTGCGACACGCTCACGCTTGTCACCGATCATTATGCCGGTTGCGATTGTCGTGCCCGAACGGCTCAGACCGGGAAGCACGGCTATTGCCTGCGAGCAGCCTATGATCAGAGCGTCAAGCCAGCTGATCTCGCGTGGAGAATAAGCCTTACCGTGGCTGCGGAGCAGAGGATTGGTACGGAAAAAATAAGCGAAAGCAAGCAAAATCGCTGTAAAGCACAGACATATGCCCACGATTTTTAGATCACCGCCAAAAAAGCCCTCAATGTAATCTTTGAAGCACACACCTACAACCCCGACAGGCACTGCCGACAATATAAGTTTCCATACATAGGAAAAGCCCTCTGAATGAGTGCGCCAGCCAAAAAAGTCACAGCACAGCGGCACAAACCTTTTCCAGAGCACGACAATAGTACTCAGCACTGTCGCCACATGCAGCACAACATCAAACTGCAGAGACTCGGCCCCCGACAGATCAAGCCCCAGCACCTGACGGAAAATCTCCAGATGTCCGCTCGAACTTATCGGTAGATACTCAGCCAGTCCCTGTACAAGGCCAAGAATAAACGCGTCTAATGCATCCATGATTTAACCCTCTGCCTCTTGAGATTGCTCTGCAACGACACCCCTGCCCGACTTGGGACGATAGATTATCGCAAATCCCATGAAGAGAAACCCGAGGAATGCAAGTGTCGGCCCGATCACAATCCTGCGTGTCGAGAAAATGTCCGGATTAAAAGACTCCTCCGTGGCACCGGGACCGAGCATTAGAAGAAATCCGGCAACAATAGCGATCGCTGCAACTGCCATAAGCTTGAAATTAAGCTTCTTCAGAGGAAACTCCGAAGGCTTCTCTATCTCGACACCATGCCTCTTGACCGAATGACCGGCTGCTGAAGCCTGAACTCTGTTATTTGTTTTAGCTGCCATTAGAATATTACAGTATTATCTGAACATTTCGTCATAAGTGAGACGCAGATACCGGTTGGTCGACATAATTGCGGCGATCACACATATGATGATCCCCGCCACGACCATCAGACCGGAAATCACGGCCATATCCGGCAAAGACACATATCCGTCCACGTGCGACTCAAACCTTGACAATCCGAGCACAAGACACACAAGCATCAGTGTGGCCAGAACTCCGGCAACAAGTCCCTGCCACATGCCGGAGACAAGAAACGGACGCCGTATGAATGCACCGGTAGAGCCTACGAGCTTCATTGTGTGTATCGTGAATCGGCGCGCATAAATTGAAAGCCTGATCGTATTGTTTATCAGCACAAACGAGATCACCAGCAAAGCAAGTGCGATCGCACCGAGCACCCTGAAGACAGTCATGATATTGGCATTTATCGCGTCAATCATGTCGGTGTGAACCGTTATTTCCTCGACTCCGGATCTCGACTCATAGACTCTGATAATCTTTTCCAGACTGTCTGCCGAAGCCCAGCGGGCATTCACCTTTACCTCAAGCTCTGCCGAAAATGGATTTATGCCGAGCACCTCCACAACATCTTCGCCGGTCTCTTCACGCCATCTTCTCGCCGACTCCTCGGCCGTATGCACTATAACCGATAACGCATACGGCCGGGACGCGATCTCACGACGGAGATTCTCTGAGTCCGACGACGTCGCACTGTCAGTCATGACAACATCAAAACCGACACTTTCCCTGACTGTGTCTGCCACCTTGCGGGTCACAAGACCCACCACGGCAAGAACACCAAGCACAAAGAGAACAATTGCGACCGAAACTGTAGAGGTGATTTTTGCACCTGCGGTCGAAAACAATCGGCGCTTGCGACGGCTGTCCACTTCGATTTTTTAGCTGATCAGATTACTGCCATCCATTTCCTTCGGCTGCTCCAGACCCATTATATTGAGAATCGTGGGAGCCACATCCGCAAGACGACCGTCAGCGATCTTAGCGTTATTATTCTCCGTGACGTAAACACAAGGAACAGGGTTCAGCGAGTGTGCCGTGTTGGGAGTGCCATCCGGATTAACCGCATTGTCCGCATTACCGTGGTCTGCAATTATGAGAACCTCATAGCCATGTTTTCTTGCTGCCTCGACAGTATCCATAGTGCACTCGTCTATTGTTACGACTGCTTTCTCGATAGCCTCATACACACCGGTATGCCCGACCATGTCGCCATTTGCATAATTGACTACAATGAAATCATACTTCTCGCTGTCTATAGCATCGACAAGCTTGTCCTTGACCTCATAAGCACTCATCTCGGGCTTCAGGTCATAAGTAGCTACCTTGGGCGAAGCCACAAGTATGCGGTCCTCTCCCTCATATGGAGTCTCGCGGCCGCCGTTGAAGAAGAATGTCACATGGGCATACTTCTCAGTTTCTGCTATATGAAGCTGCTTCTTGCCAAGTGATGACAGATATTCTCCAAGAGTGTTGGTTACATTTTCCTTATCAAAAAGGATATGTACACCCTTGAACGAAGCGTCATAAGGAGTCATGCAATAATACTGCAGATCAGGTATGGTGGTCATACCCTCCTCTGGCATATCATGCTGGGTAAGAACCACGGTAAGCTCCTTGGCACGGTCATTGCGGTAATTGAAGAAAATCACAGCGTCACCATCCTTGATCCTGCCGTCGACCTTTGCATTGTTGATAGGCTTTACAAATTCATCGGTAACATCCTCGTCATAGCTCTGCTGCATAGCCTCGACCATATCATCGGCCTGCTTACCCTCTCCCTTTACAAGAAGATCATATGCGACTTTTACACGATCCCAGCGTTTGTCCCTGTCCATCGCATAATAGCGGCCGATAATAGAAGCGATCTGTCCGGCCGACTGCTCGCAATGTGCGCTCAGCTGCTCGATAAAGCCCTTGCCGCTGCGCGGATCGGTGTCACGGCCATCCATGAAGCAGTGGATATAAACCTTCTCAAGACCATATTCCTTGGCGATATCACAGAGGGCATACAGGTGATCAAGCGATGAGTGTACACCGCCGTCACTGGTCAGACCCATGAAATGAATTGCCTTACCATTGTCACGGGCATACGCAAACGCGCTCTTTATCTCTGGATTCTCAAGAATCGAGCCATCCTTCACCGCCTTGTTGATCTTAACCAGATCCTGATATACGACGCGACCGGCACCGATATTGAGATGGCCGACCTCTGAATTTCCCATCTGACCGTCAGGCAGACCAACATTCTCGCCGCTCGCCTGAAGCTGCGAATGAGGATATGTTTTGAGAAGATGATCCCAATAGGGAGTCGGGGTTGTGTAAATCACATCGCCCTTGCTGTGGTCGCCTATGCCCCAGCCATCGAGTATGATAAGTAATGCCTTGTGTGCCATGACTGTATTTTGTCTTATTGTTCTTTTAGTTACTTTCTTTCAACAGAATATAAGCGCCATTTGTTCTTATACATAACCGCGCACTATGCCGCGGCTGGAATTACGTATAAACAATATGATCTCGTCTCGCTCGTTTGTCGCAGGAAGCTCGGCCTCGATACGCTCTACCGCGTCTGTGACATTTAGCTGAGACAGGTAAAGATAGCGGTAAATCTCCTGTATCTCGCGTATCTGGTCGCCGGTAAAACCGCGACGGCGCAGACCGATAGAGTTTATACCGGTATAAGCAATAGGATCGCGCGCTGCTTTTACAAATGGCGGAATGTCCTTGTTGATCTTGGCACCGCCCTGTATCATAACATGGCTGCCGATATGAGTGAACTGATGAACCAGTGCACCGCCGCCGATTACAGCATAATTATCCACTACCACCTCACCGGCAAGCTGGCTTGCATTGGCTATGATGACGTTATCACCGACGATGCAGTCATGCGCAATGTGGGTATAGGCCATTATAAGGCAATTGCTTCCAACACGGGTACACCCCTTTGCTACAGTACCGCGGTTCACCGTCACACACTCGCGTATAACCGTATTGTCACCGATGATCGCGAGCGTGTCTTCGCCACGGAACTTCAGGTCCTGAGGAATGCCGCCGACGACGGCACCCGACATTATCTGGCAGTTGCGGCCTATACGGGTTCCGCTTTTTATCACTGCATTGCTATGGATATGTGTCCCCTCGCCTATCTCGACATTATCCTCTATCGTGACAAAAGGGTCGACTACCACCCCGGGAGCAAGACGTGCTCCGGGATGTATGCTCGACAGATTGTTTACCATTTTATCGCGTATTACTTGTTCTTTATAATCTGAGCCATAAACTCACATTCACACACGATCTTTTCACCGACAAATGCAAGACCCTTCATCATCGCACAGCCGCGTCGCAGCGGAGTCATAAACGAGACATGGAAGATAAGAGTGTCACCCGGAACCACCTTCTGGCGGAACTTGACATTATCGATCTTCATAAAATAAGTCGAATAACGTTCCGGATCCTCCACAGTGCTGAGAACAAGCATTCCACCGGTCTGTGCCATTGCCTCGACAAGCAGTACTCCGGGCATTACGGGCTCCTGCGGGAAATGCCCCTGGAAGAAAGGCTCATTGACAGTCACATTCTTGACACCAACAATATACTTCTGTCCCTGCTCGATGATCTTGTCGACCAGCAAAAACGGATAACGGTGCGGAAGCAGCTGACGTATACGGTTGATATCCATCAGAGGAGGCACCGAAGGATTATATACAGGCGCCTGAACATCCTGGCGTACAATCTCCTTTCTTATTTTCTTTGCAAACGTTGTGTTGATCGAGTGACCGGGACTTGAATATAAAATACATCCCTTCAGCGGACGGCCGATAAGAGCGAGATCACCTATGATGTCAATCACCTTATGACGTGCCGGTTCATTGTCAAAAAGTAGCGGACGTTCATTGATATAGCCGTACTCCTTCGGCATACGCGGTTCCGTATCGGTCAGCTGGGCGATATGGTCGAGCTGTTCGGCCGACATCGTGCTGTCGTAGATGACAATGGCATTGTCGAGATCGCCGCCTTTGATCAGATTATTGGAAAGCAACGGCTCGATCTCACGCATGAACACAAATGTGCGACAAGGAGCGATATCTGTATTGTACTGACTCAGATCGTCGAGCACTGCAAACTGGTTGTCAAGAACAGGCGAGTCAAACTCAAGCATTGCCGCTACTGAAAAGCCGTCGTAGGGTATTGCGAGGATAGCAGCGCCGGTTGTGTCGTCGCGCACCTCGATCTTCTGCTTGATTATAAAAAAGTCCTTGTCAGCATCCTGCTCCTCGGTGCCCGACTCTGCTATCAGACGGACATAATCGGCGGCACTGCCGTCAAGTATTGGCATTTCAGGAGCATTTACCTCGATAAGGCAATTGTCGATGCCGGCCGCATAAAGAGCCGAAAGAGCATGCTCTACAGTCGCGATACGAGCCTCGCCACGCTGCAGAACGGTTCCTCTTGTGGTCTCTACAACATTCTCGGCAAGAGCGTCGACAGTTGGCGCGTCGGCAAGATCCACGCGACAGAACTTATAGCCGTGACCGGGTGCTGCCGGACGGAATGTTGCCTCAATCTCAAGGCCGGTATGCAGGCCTTTCCCCTTTACCGTGAAAGGAGCTTTCAGGGTGAGTTGCTTCATTGCTATCTTTCAAAAATATTGACACACCGCGTTTTAACTACGTGACGTGATATTTTATACTTGTTTATTCTTTTCCTTTTTCTCAAGCGCGTCAACACGTCGGTTAAGACGCTCGAGATTCTTTATATACACGACCTGACGGGCGAAATCACCGATATCAACTGCCGGAGAACCGATCACACGGCTTCCGTTACGTACATTGCGCTGCAGACCGGCCTGTGCGCCGATCTCAACATCATCGCCAATACGTATATGCCCCGCGATGCCGACCTGTCCGCCGATACGGCATGACGATCCGATTTTGGACGAACCTGCGATACCGACCTGTGCGGCCATCACCGTGTCATCACCGACCTCAACATTGTGGGCTATCTGTATAAGATTATCGAGCTTCGTTCCGGCACCGCTTCTGGTCGCACCCATAGTAGCACGGTCAACCGTCGTATTT
>JAIDKP010000457.1:0-6052 GCA_029051445.1 Muribaculaceae bacterium
TGAAAAATATCCAAACCTCAACACTCAAAAAAGAGAGGCTGCGCCGTAAAACTTAATTACGACACAGCCTCTTTATTAATTACCCAAACACGCATTTGGCTTGATATAGTGCTCTGTCGATCGCTCGGCTAAATTGTTGACTGGTGTAAAATTATATCTCTTTTTTAATGTGTATAGAGTTCATTTGCGAGACGGTCCTTCCACAATGCATATGCTTCAAGATATGGAATACGGTCGGCTGCAGGTGCTATTGTCTTGATGCGGTTGAGTGATGCAAAAGCTTCTTTATGATCTCGGTAGATTCCGGCTCCGATTCCGGCTCCTCTGGCTGCACCAATGGCACCGTCGGTATCAAACAGTTCTATTGTAGCACCGCTGACTGATGCAAGTGTGTCCCGGAAAATAGGACTAAGGAACATGTTGGCATTTCCTGCATGGATTTTGCTGATATCCAATCCTATTTCTTTCATGATCTCAATTCCATACATGAAAGAGAATACTATGCCTTCCTGTGCGGCTCTTAAAAGGTGGCTACGTGTGTTGGTGTTAAAGCCGATACCGTGGAATGACGAGTGTATCTGTCGATTGCATAAAATTCGCTCTGCGCCGTTTCCAAATGGAAGTACGCTTATGCCTCCGGCTCCGACAGGGGCTTTTGAGGCCATGATGTTCATATCCTCGTAGGTAGTCCCTGAGTCAACAATATTACGTTTTATCCAGGAGTTCAATATACCGGTGCCGTTGATGCATGTCATGACACCAATGCGTGGGTCGGATGCCTTGTGATTTACATGAGCGAAATTATTGACGCGCGATTTCGGGTCGTAGGCTGTGTTGTTATTGATTCCATACACAACACCTGATGTGCCGGCTGTCGATGCAATCTCACCTGGCTCAAATACATTCAGCGACAGTGCATTGTTGGGCTGGTCTCCGGCGCGGTATGTGACAGGGATGCCATGAGATAATCCCAGCTCGTCTGCGGCTTGTCTGGTCAGATGTCCTTGATCGGAGAATGTAGGTTTTATATCCGGCAGTATTGAACTTGGTATTCCGAAGTAGTCCATGATGAATGTGGCGACAGAATCAGTGCTGAAGTCCCACAGCATGTATTCGGAAAGTCCTTCTGTATTAGTGGAGATTTCTCCGGTCATTCTAAAGGCGATGTAGTCTCCTGGAAGCATTACTTTGTGGATGCGATCAAAGATCTGTGGCTCGTTTTCTTTGAGCCAACGTAGTTTGGCTGCGGTGAAGTTGCCGGGAGAATTCAACAAGTGTGACAGACATTTTTCAGTACCGATGTCGTGAAAGGCTTTTTCGCCATATGGCACTCCACGTGAATCGCACCATATGATAGCGTCGCGCAGGGGACTGAGCTTGCTGTCTATGGCGACCAGTCCGTGCATCTGATATGATATGCCGATCGCTTTTATATCGGCGGTGTTGATTCTTGTTTTTGTTATAATGTCGGCTGTGCATTCTTTGACGTAGTCCCACCATGATGTGGGATCCTGCTCGGCCCATCCGGGTTTCAATGCCTTTATAGGGGCTTCTGTATCCGGAGCGAAATGTGAGGCCACGCATTTTCCGGTTTCTACTTCTATCAGGGCAGCCTTGACAGATGAGCTGCCTATGTCATAACCTAAGAGATACATGATAATATTCGGTTTAGATTTGAGGTTTATGGTTTGGCTGTAAAGTTGGTTAAATTCTTGTAGTTTGCAAAATATAATTTGATATAAGGTATGGAAAAATAGATAGATGCGGATAATGGACTATTGTTTTGTTAATGAAATGTTAAAATGGAATCCGGGTGATAAAATTTGTATTCATATATTTTGAAAATTAAAAATTAATACTGTTATTTGTATTTGTATGATTTATTATACAAAACATATTAAACATAAAAATAAGTCCGATGACTGACAAATATTACAAAAATGCGACTCTGGTAGACCAGGTTGAGGAAAAACTAAAAGATTATATAATGAGACTGTCACCCAAGCCAGGTGATCAGCTTCCTAACGAGCAGGAGATGGCAGAGTCTTTAAATGTATCGCGAAGTGTGTTGCGTGAAGTGCTTAGCCGTTTTAAGATGATGGGATTGATCTCGTCTCGTCCGAAAAGGGGGATGATTCTTATGGAGCCGCCGATATTTGAGGGTATGAGACGTGTGATGGATCCGCGTCTGATGAGTGAGGAGTCGATATTCAATTTGCTTGGATTCCGTGTGGCTCTCGAAATAGGCATATGTGGAGATGTTTTCAGGAACAAGACAGCGCGTGATCTTGATGAACTGGCAGAAATTGTGGATATGGGAATCGCTCTTGGCAATAATGTTTATGCCAATATCAGCGAGCATGCGTTTCATACCAAGTTATATGAAATGACCGGCAACAGGGTGATACTTCAGTTCCAGGATATTGTGGTTCCGGTCATTGAATATATCAATGCAAATTTCGGTGAGTATATGCGCCGTACAAACAGTGAATTGGAAAAGAATGGCACAATTGTGACGCATGCCGATCTTTTTATGATTCTGAAAGAGGGTGACGAATCAGCCTTTCGCGATGCAATGGAACGTCATTTTCTTGTTTATAGGAAACTTATAGAAGAAAGAACAAGGGTTGAAGATCAGTCTCTGATGAACTGATAATCTCTGTTTATCCGACTCATACCTGAAAATTTACATGCCATAAAACGAAAAGATGTGAGACTGAAAACAAAAATAGTAGGATTGTTTGCCGTTTTGTGTTGTTGTGCATCGCTTGCCTTTGCATCGACAGATAAGACGGAATCCATTGAGCTGACCTCATCAAAGATCTGTGGGGTGGGATTACTGTTGCCGGTTGATAATGCCTTTTCGGGAATCATCGAAGGAAGTGTAATTGTTGCAGGAGGCGTGGATTCACTTGGAAATGTGTCGGATGTAATAGTTGTGAGTAAAAACGGTAATGCAGTATCAGGCGGTAAGTTGCCGGCAGGCGTATATGATGGCGCGTCAGTGGCAACATCCTCCGGGCTGATATGTGCAGGCGGACGTAACGGCACGGAATGTGTTGCTGATGTAACTCTTATAAAGATTAATGATGGAACTGTAACGGTAGAGGAGTTGCCGGCTTTGCCGATAGGTCTGGCAGGAGCGACAGGAGTTGCCGATGGAAATAAAGTGTGGGTGTGCGGCGGCTACTCCGATATTTCTGGCAAGAGCTATTCGCCTGTGCTTTATATGCTTGATCTTAAATCAACTCAAAGCGGGTGGAGTGAGATCTCACGTGATGATTGGGTCGCCAGACGCAATGCCGCTTGTTCCATACAGAGCAATGGTGTGTCTCCTTGCATTTATATCATTGGCGGGAAAGATGTGTCCGGCAATCCTGACGGAATTGCCTGCTATGATATTCAACTTAACCGTTGGAAACATGTTGAATTAAATGTTCCCGAGGGTATTGTTGCCGCTATACCGATGGCTGCCAATCATATTTTTGCAGTACGACAAGATAATTCAGGTGATTCCCGTTCGGGCATTTCACTGCTGAAATATCACACGGTTACAAATACGGCAATTGATTTACCGGAAGTCAAAGCCGACGGTGAGGTGCTGAATATCGGTAAAAACAACAATGGATTCACTGTGCTTGCAGCTGAACCAATGGGGGTGGATCTGATGTTGCTGAACGCAACAGTCAGAAGCAGCGGCGAAGGTCTCAGTGCCGTAAGCATAGTTGTCATATTTCTGTATTTTGCCATCCTGGCAGGTATAGGAGTCTATTTCTCGCGCAGGCAGAAAACTACCGACGATTATTTCAAGGGAGGCGGACGCATACCCTGGTGGGCTGCGGGACTTAGTCTATTCGGGACGGCACTTAGTGCAATTACTTTTATGGCGATACCGGCAAAGGCTTATGCAACAGACTGGAGCTATGCTTTGTTTAATGTAGGCATTCTGCTTGTAGCTCCCATCATAGTTTTTCTCTTTATACCATACTTCCGTAAGCTGAATATCACCACTGCCTATGAGTATCTTGAGATACGTTTCAATGCGGCGATACGTGTAATATGCAGTCTTGCGTTTATCGTATTTCAGGTCGGACGTATGGGGGTGGTGTTGTTTCTTCCGGCGATAGCTCTCAATGTTGTAACCGGAATAGACATCTTCATGTGTATAGGTATAATGGGCGTATGCAGCATACTATACACGATGATCGGCGGTATTGAGGCTGTAGTCTGGACCGATGCCATTCAGGTACTTATACTTCTTGGAGGAGCATTGTTTGCGGTGATCTATATAGCGTGCGAACTGCCCGGGGGCATGACCGAAACTATCTCTATTGCAGCGGCTCATGGTAAATTCGGGTTTGGATCCACGGCTCTTGATTTCAAGGATGCTACAGTTTGGACAGTGCTTATTGCAACCTGCTTCACCAATTTGACGACATATGGTACTGATCAGAGCATGGTACAGCGCTATCTTACCACTCCGACAATGAAGGCGGCCCGGAAGAGTGTATGGACTAATGCGATTATAACCATGCCTGCGACAGTTCTGTTTTTCCTTATCGGCACAGCGCTTTACTCATACTACACAGTTTATCCAGAGAATCTCAGCGTGACAATCTCCAATGGCGATGCCATATTCCCGTGGTATATCTTTACGGAACTTCCGGCCGCTGTAGTTGGACTGCTTGTGTCAGGCATATTCGCAGCTGCGATGTCAACACTCAGCGGCAGTATGAATTCGGCGGCAACAGCGTTTATCGTCGATATATACCCTCGGATATGTCGTAGTGCTGCGGTCTCAAGTCTGCGCTCGGCCCGGGTCTCAACATTTGTTATCGGAGCTATGAGCCTGACATTTGCAGTGCTTATGGCGACTTGGGATGTAGCGTCACTTTGGGATGAATTCCAGAAAATACTGGGTCTTATTCTCGGCTGTATGGGTGGTCTGTTTGTACTTGGCATGCTGACGCGCCGGGCTAACTCATCAGGCGCAATCATAGGCATAGTTGTGAGTATGGCGGTTCAGTTCTTTGTAGCACGTTTTCACACGTTCCATTTGTTACTCTATACCGCCTCGGGCTTCATCACATGTTTCGTAGTGGGTTATGTGGCGAGTCTCATCTTCTCTACTGCTGAATCAGAAGACAAATAAATCAAAATCAAATAAACCATTATCACGAATATTTCAAACCGGAAATGAAGAAAGATGTTCTGACAGGGCTTATTGCAGCCCCTTTCACTCCGATGAACCCCGATGGATCGATTAATCTCGATGCAATTCCCGCTTATGCCGATTTTATTGTCGCAAAGCAGTGTGTGACGGCCGTGTTTATCTGCGGTACTTCGGGCGAATCGGTATCAATGACAACCGAAGAGCGTAAGGCTGTGGCCGAGGCATGGGTAAGGGCAGCTGCCGGTCGCCTGAAAGTGGCAGTGCATGTGGGCGGTATGTCGCAGCCTCAGTGTGCCGAACTTGCCGCACACGCTCAGGCTATCGGCGCAGATGTGATTGCAGCTATGGCTCCTTGCTTTTTCAAACCCGGTAGTGTTAAAGATCTCATAGATTTCTTCAGGCCGGTGGCGGCATCTGCTCCCGAGCTTCCGTTCTACTACTATAATATGCCGTCGATTACAGGCGTGTCACTTCCTGTTGACCGTTTCCTCATCGAGGGGCGCAAGGAGATCCCCACTCTTGTTGGTGTGAAGTTCACACACAATAATATTATGGAGATGATGCAGTGTGTCGAGGCCGACAATGGTGCATTTGACGTGCTCAATGGTTTTGATGAAATCCTTATTGCCGGTCTTGCTGTAGGTGTAAAGGGGGCTGTCGGCAGCACCTACAACTACATTCCGGGTATCTATCAGGCAGTGATGGATGCTATGGCCGGGGGAGATCTTGCTGAGGCGCGCCGCATGATGTACAAAGCGGTGGAAATAGTGGAAGTACTCATCAAGCATGGTGGTGGCACACGCGCCGGCAAAATCTTTATGAAACTCGCCGGCTTTGACTGCGGTCCCTGTCGCCTGCCCATCGCTCCATGTAGTGAGG
>JAIDKP010000457.1:6062-7820 GCA_029051445.1 Muribaculaceae bacterium
TTTGAGCAGACCCGCAAGGAACTCGAACAGACGGATTTCTTCAGATATGCTGCAGTTATGTAGCTGTTCACAGAATTATGACAACCTAACAATAACAAATTAAAATCTAAACCATGATGAAGAATTGTAGTCTTTTGCTTTTCTTTCTGCTCTGTCCGGTTATATTATTGGCGCAGGAGTGGACTCTGACTGGTGTCGTTCAAGACGATACGGGTGAAGCGTTGCCGGGTGTTTCCGTTACAGTAAAAGGAACGGCTCGCGGAGTTGCTACGGATCTTGACGGTCTCTATTCAATCAAGGTGTCAAAGGGCGATGTGCTTGTATTCAAGTATGTTGGTTATTCTGATTTGGAGCAGGCCATAACAGACCAGAAAACGTTTGATGTAGTTCTTGGCACAAAAGCAGCAGATCTTGATGAGGTTGTGGTTGTAGGCTACGGAATGCAGTCAAAGCGCACTGTGACATCTGCGATATCAAAGCTCGATGGGGCCAGTATCAGGGAAACGCCGATAAATACAGTTGGCGAGGGACTCAAAGGTAAAATTGCAGGAGTACGCGTCTACAATTCCAATAATTCTCCCGGTGCAGAGGCGACATTTCTTATTCGTGGCGGTTCGTCAATAAACGGCACAAATGACCCTCTGATTCTTGTTGATGGAGTCGAGCGTTCGCTTGCCGGATTAAGTCCTAACGACATCGAGTCAATCGAGGTTCTGAAAGATGCTGCATCATCGGCGATCTATGGTTCGCGGGCTTCCAACGGTGTTGTCCTTGTGACAACAAAGAAGGCCAAAGAGGGAGAAATTCATGTTACATTCCAGGGATCTGTGGCGTTGCAGAACACGGCCCGTATGTTTGAGTATCTGAGTGCGGAGGATCAGCTTTATATTGCACGGACAAGATATGTTAACGGGCATATGAATCAACATGGCGAACTTTTCCTTGAGGGAGCCTACTCATCAGGCAATACATCCACATCAAGATTTTCTCCACGTTATCTTCAGCCGGGTGAGTCGGTGCCTGCCGGATATAAATCAATGATTGATCCTATAGATACAAGTAAAACGCTTATATTTGAGGATAATGACTATGCCGGACTCATATTCAGGGATGCCATATGGCAGAGTTACTATGCAGGAATCGAAGGCGGTACCGAAAAGCTCAATTATACGGGCAGTGTAAGTTACACCAAGGATGCCGGAGTCGGAATAGGAACCAATTACGACCGATTCAGCACTCGTGGCAATATCAATGCCAAACTTGCAAGTAATCTTAAAATCAACACGATATTTGACTATAGCAAAACTAATACAGGAGAATACGACAATCAGTACAAACTTCTGTCGCGCGGTCTTATGACACCATCGACTCAACGCAGATATTTTGTTGGTGATAACAAGTGGTATGGTACTCCTACTCATGGAGCGAACGCGTCATCTTCCAATCCGTTGTTTTATGAGTATTACAATGATCACAGCAAATCCTATAATCGTTTAAGCCTGTCTGCGACTCTTGATTATGAACCGTTGAAAGGATGGCATATCATCGGAACGGCATCAACATTTCAGGAAAATGGTGAAACCGATAATTTCCACAGGGAAGATCCGCTTAATGGCACGCGTTGGGCCGATGCAAGCAACACGACGATCAGGCGCAACAAGCTTGAGATATATTCAGTCTTCAGCAAGACTTTCGGCAATCATACGTTTGGCGCCACAGCCGGATATTCATGGCAGAGATATGATTACCGTTATCTAT
>JAIDKP010000458.1 GCA_029051445.1 Muribaculaceae bacterium
CCTGCATGCGGTTCTGCGTAAGCGTGCCGGTCTTGTCGGTACATATCACCGTGGTCGCGCCCATCGTCTCGCAGGCGTGCATCTTGCGCACAAGATTATTGGTCTTCAACATGCGGCGCATCGAGTAAGCCAAAGCCAGCGTCACAGCCATGGGCAGCCCCTCGGGCACCGAGCACACAACCAGAGTCACTGCAATCATGAGCGACTGCAGCATGTAGGCGCCAAACGACAGCCAGTCGATCGCCGAATCAACGTTCAGCAAATACACTATCACACGCCCGACTATGATAAGAGCACCGATCACATACGATGCAATGGAGATAAGATGTCCAAGCCTCTCAAACTGCTCGTCGAGTGGCGTTTTTGTGTTGTCGGTAATCTGAGCGGCCTCAAAGACCTTGCCGTTTTCAGTCGCATCACCTACTGCCGTCACACGCATTACACCATGCCCCTCCATCACCTTTGTGCCGCGCATCACGCAATTGGACGGAAACGTTGCCTCGGCATCAAACTCAGTCTCTACTACCGTCTTATGACATATCGGTTCGCCGGTCAGCGTCGACTCATCGACATTTAGCGACACAGCTTCAAGCAACTCGCCGTCGGCCGGAATCTCGTCACCGGTATTCAGCATCACGATATCGCCTACGACCACATCGCGACGTGGCACTTGCGTGGGCTCGCCGTCGCGCACCACCGTCACCGGCTCCTCATCGCTGACTTGATTGAGCAAAGCGAACTCCTTGTCGGCCTTAGCCTCGAAATAAAACGACAGTCCCGTAGCAAGTAATATGGCTATGAATATTCCGGCCGGCTCAAAAAAAACACCGCTTCCCTCGTTCAGCCCGAAATACTCATATAGCGATATACCCACCGAGAGCACGCCCGCCACAAGTAGAATAAGTATAAGCGGATCCCTGAATTTCTCAAGAAATTGCATGAACAGTGACTTCTTTGCAGGTGGAGTGAGGATATTCTCACCATGTTTAAGCCTGCTTTCAACGACCTCGTTCTCACTTAATCCACTATATCCGTGAGTTTGCTGTAGCATATTATTTTTGTATGATATGAAATAGTTGGTGTAACCACAAAGTTACAACAAATAACATCCCTCTTCCGTTCTTTGTTATTAAATTTATATTACACCTTGTCGTTCAGCCCCGGGACCAAGAGCATCTCCAATAGCCTGACCATACAGATAACCGAGCATTTTATCTTTCACAGTCACATCTCCTGCTCCCCTCAAAAAACACGGCACACAACCAGCACGATCGTTATAAGTGATGCGACTGTAAGCATTGCAAGCCCCCACTTTTCGCCACGGTTGAAAAGCGGTTGCTTAGGATTTTTACCCCGGCGGGCACCGATATAAAAGCCGATGCCAAGCATATAGAATACCGATGTCATAAGCATTTCTGTCAGGCCGCCGGCATAAGCCATCCAGAGACAGAAAAGCGTAGTAACAATCGCAATCACGCGTATTTTCAACGTCTCAGCCTTTTTGATCATAAAAAGTCCCGTGAAAAGATAACACGGTATTATCATCAGTCCCGTGATATGGAGTGCTGCAAGATACACATCATCGGCCATGACAACCATCAAAAGAAACAGCTCCATGACCACACTCGATGCAAATAGTCCGAAAGCCGGCATACCATGACGGTTAAGACGCGTGAATTTACGCGGAAGTATGCCTGCTGCAGCAGCCTCATAAGGCACCTGAGCAACAACAAGCGTCCAGGCTACCCAGCCGCCGAGCAGCGAAACGATCACCGCTCCTATTACAAACCAGTATGCCCAGTCGCCACAAGTATCGCGTAATATATAGGCTATCGACGGATCATTGAGACCGGCGAGCTGCGCTCTGCTCAGTAGTCCGAAGCTCAGAAGCGAAACCGCCATATACAACACAAGCGAGATGACAAAACCGGCGATACCTGCTCTACCGACATCGGCACTGCAATGGGCTCTCGACGACATCATCACGGCACCCTCGACACCGAAAAAGCAAAAAAGCGTCACCATCATCGTGCTTTTGATCTGATCTCCCACGCCACCTATTTCCGCCATATTACCCCATACATCGGCATTAAAAAGTCCTGCATCGAAAAACATCACAAATATCACGATGATAAACACAAGCATGACGACCTTCACGCAGGCAAGTAAAGTGTTGACAGTTTTAGCTGTCCTCACCCCCATGGCCACAATAAAGTACATCACCCAGATCAGAACCGAGCCAAACAGCACCGTATGCCAGCCGTGATCAAGCAGCTCCGGAAAAAAAGCACCGCAGGAATCATTGAGCATCACACCATATGCGACATTTGAAAACGCAGTGCAAAGCCAGTAACCTCATGCGATATTAAATCCGGCGAAATTGCCGAATCCAGCCTGTGCATACTGATAGATACCGGCATTGTATTGCGGATAGCGGTCACTGAGCCACTTGAACGATATGACGAGCGGCAGAATACCCATAGCTGTCACTATCCATGCAAGAAGCACCGCGCCGGGCGATGCTACAGCAGCCATATTCTGCGGCAGATTGTAAATACCGACCCCTACCATGAGGCCGAACACAAGAGCGGTGAGGCCTCAGAAACCAAGTTTCCCGGTCGTAAGCATTATTTCACGTTTATTGCGTACCTATTTTATTCGGAGAAAGACTTTTTCAGCGACAAAATTAGCAATAAATTCAACAAAGTCCATTACGCCACCACTAAACAATTATCCCCTTCCCCCATCCTTTTAAATACTTGTCAGAATCTTTCTACAAATGCAACATCCGTTTTTGCGGATGCAGCACTTACACATCACAACTGTAATTCTCATTATTTGATCGTATCTGAATTCTGATTATACGCCTTGGCTACACACTTCCACTCGCCGTTGAGTTTTAGCAGAAGCAGAAAGTCGGTAAAGTCGATTCGACCGCCCCACTTTTCTTCAAGAACACGCACTACTGCAACCGTCTCCTCCACGGCAAGAACATCGACACGGGCCTTAAAGTCATCTCCTGCACCTACCGTGTCAACGTTGTGATAGAACTGATCTATAGAACCATGCTCAAGCACACCATCAAGCATACCGAACAGCACCGCATCCGGTGTAAAGAGCTCCCTTGCATACTCGCTGTTGCCCTCGGCTACGCTTTTCACAAACTTCTCGGCTGCCTGTGCGACCGCCTCATATTCCTTGATCTTGTCTCTCATATGATTCAATTGTTATTAATTTGATTCTACGGCTACAAATGTATTATGGTAACATTCACAAATCAAGTACCGAAAAAATATTCATGTATGGAATAATTTTTCGGTATTCTGATTTTCAGTCACATTGATTAGCTTTGCAAAAAAAAATTGACATGGCATACGAGAAAAAGATACCCGTTGACCTTGATTGTCCGCTTCGCTTGACGATGAGCCTTATAGAATCGAAGTGGAAATCCTGTATACTTGATGAGCTGCGTTCAGGCAAACCTATGCGCCCGAGTGAGATTCACAAATGCCTTCCGGAGGCGACACCCCGTGTGCTCGACATACAGATGAAAGAAATGGTAGCCGACGGCCTGATCACAAAAACAATCTTCGCTGAACTGCCTCCACGCTCCGAATACCAAATTACAGAATTAGGAGAATCTCTTTTACCTATCATCGACTCAATGCTTCACTGGGGCAAGGAGCACTTCGATATATTTGAGCGCAAATACGGCAAAAATAATACTTGAAAACAAAAAACGCCTCCGTGAATACTCGCGGAAGCGTCTCTACAAAATCGAAGTGTGACTCCTACAGGATTCAAACCTGTAACCTTCTGATCCGTAGTCAGATGCTCTATTCAGTTGAGCTAAGGAGCCAT
>JAIDKP010000459.1 GCA_029051445.1 Muribaculaceae bacterium
TTGCCCCTCTTCCACCACTTCCTTTCGCCCGGAGTCCTCCAGAGCCAGCCTTGCGGCCTCGCGGTAGGCAGCAATCCGCCCCGGCGTGCCAAGCTTTATCCCTCCGAAATACCTGACGACAACTACAAGAACATCCGTCAGACCGGCCGAATTTATCTGTCCCAGTATCGGGCGGCCGGCTGTACCCGACGGCTCACCGTTGTCGTTGCTCAGGTATTCCGTACGCGACGGCCCGAGCATATACGCCCAACACACATGGCGCGCGTCATGCCACTCGTTGGCCATACGCTTCACCGTTGCCCGAGCCTCTTCAGCCGTCGTCACGTGAAAAGCAAACGCCAGAAAGCGGCTCATCTTTTCAGTAAGCCGCCCCTGGCCTTCATGCTCTATGGTATAATATATATCAGAATCAGCCACCGAAATTGTCGTAGTGGATATTGCCCGGATCCACACCGAGCGAATCAAGCATCTTGTTCACAGCCGCACTCATCGGGCCGGGACCGCACATATAGTACTCGATATCTTCCGGAGCCTCGTGATTCTTAAGATACGTGTCATAGATCACCTGATGCACAAACCCCGGAGTGTATTTCACGCCCGCCGCATCGGCTGCCGGATCGGGCCGGTCGAGCGCCAGATGGAACTTGAAATTCGGGAAATCCTTTTCAAGTTGCAGGAAATCATCAAGATAAAACACCTCGTTCAGAGCCCTCGCGCCATAAAAATAATTCATCACACGATCAGTCGTGTGCAGCGTCTTGGTCATATACATGATCTGTGCCCGCAACGGAGCCATGCCCGCGCCGCCGCCGATCCACATCATCTCGTTCTTGCTGTCGAAGATCGGATGGAAGTCACCGTAAGGGCCACTCATGATCACCTTATCGCCCGGCTTCAGCGTAAAGATATAGCTTGATGCTATGCCTGGCGGTACATCCTGAAAACCCACCTCGGGCTTCGGTTTGAACGGCGGAGTTGCGATGCGCACCGTCAGCATGATGCGGTCACCCTCCTCGGGGTAATTGGCCATCGAGTAGGCGCGCACTGTGGTCTCTGTGTTCACAGCCTTCAAACCGAAAAGTCCGAATTTCTCCCACGACGGCAGATACTCCTCGCCGATCGACGACTTGTCGATATCCTTGTCATAATCGATGCTGTAGGGAGGTATCTTTATCTGCGCGTAGCTGCCAGGCAGAAAATCCATATGCTCGCCCGGAGGCAGAGTCACGATAAACTCCTTGATAAACGTTGCGACATTCTTGTTGGACAGCACGGTGCACTCCCACTCCTTCACACTCATCACCGAGGCGGGCACGCCGATACTCATGTCCGACTTCACCTTCACCTGACATCCGAGACGCCAGTGATCCTTCACTTCTTTGCGACTGAAATGCACCGTTTCGGTAGGAAGTATCTCACCCCCACCCTCAAACACCTGCACCTTGCACTGGCCGCAGCTACCCTTGCCGCCGCAGGCCGAAGGCAGAAACACATTCTGTGCAGCGAGCGACGACAGTAACGAGCCGCCGGACTCCACCTCGACCACAGCATCGGAGTTCACCGTGATCTTCACCTTGCCCGATGACACAAGATACCTCTTGGCGACAAGCAGTATAAGCACTAGAGCGATTGTCACGGCAAGGAATACTCCGACAGCCGTCCACACTGTCAGCGACAGCACATCCAAAACTACAGTAGCCTCTGTCATTTCTTATATCTTTATTCCGAGGAAACTCATGAAAGCAATACCCATCAGAGCAGTCACGATAAACGTGATGCCTATGCCACGCAGCGGGCCGGGAATCTTTGAATACGTAGCCAGGCGCTCCCTTATCGCAGCCACGGCCGTAATGGCGAGAAGCCACCCAAGCCCCCAGCCTCCGCCTGCACACACAGCAGTGCCGACCGACGCGAAACCGCGCTGCTGCATGAACAGCGAGCCGCCAAGTATAGCGCAGTTCACGGCGATCAGAGGCAGGAAGATACCGAGCGACGCATATAGCGACGGAGCGAACTTCTCCACTGCCATCTCGACAAGTTGCGTCATCGACGCGATAACAGCGATAAACATTATAAGCGACAGAAACGACAGATCAACATCAGCCATGTCACTTCCGAGCCACACAAGAGCACCGGGCTTCAGCACATAGGTGTTCAGCAGATAGTTGACCGGAAGCGTCACCACAAGCATAAACGTGACCGCCACTCCGAGACCAAATGCCGTCTTCACATTTTTCGAGACGGCAAGAAACGAACACATGCCCAGGAAGTAGGCGAAAATCATATTGTCGACAAAAATCGACCGTATGAAAATATTGAAATTCTCCATAAATCAGTCTCCCTTTATTTCTCTTGCATGTCAGGATTGAAATGACGCTGCACCCATATTATGCATGCAACCACGATCAGAGCCATAGGCGGCAGTATCATAAGACCGTTGTTCACATAACCGGCCTCATACCACGACTGAGGCACGACCTGATAGCCCCAGAGCGTCCCGCTGCCAAACAGCTCACGCACAAAACCGGTGATCGCAAGCACAATCGTGTATCCCACACCGTTACCGACACCGTCGAGAAACGACGGCCACGGCTTGTTGGCCATCGCAAACGCCTCAAGACGCCCCATCAGTATGCAGTTGGTGATGATAAGTCCGATAAACACCGACAGCTGCTTCGACACATCATAGGCAAAAGCCTTGAGAGTCTCGTTGACTATCACCACAAGCCCGGCCACAACCACAAGCTGCACGATTATACGTATGTTCACCGGTATAGTCTTGCGCATAAGCGATATGATCACATTCGAGAATGCAAGCACGACCGTTACCGACAGCCCCATGACCATTGCAGGCTCGAGCTTGGCCGTGACAGCAAGCACCGAGCAGATACCGAGCACCTGCACCACAACAGGATTATTCTTGGCAAACGGATTGAATAATACGCTCTTGTTATTTATTTTATCAGCCATGATCCCTCTTATTTTTCTGTTAACGACCGCAGATAAGCCTTATAAGGTGTCAGACCCGAGTCAAGCATCGAGGCGACCCCCTTGCTCGTGATCGTGCCGCCGGAAACCGCGTCGACATAATCCTCGCCGGCCACCGGTTTGGTTCCTTTCTTCAGCACATTCACCGGCAGAAAATTACCCTGTTTCCAAAGTTCCTTCCCTCTGAACTGGTCACTGAAAGCCGGCTTCTCGATCTCCGCGCCGAGACCCGGAGTCTCCCCCTCGTGAGCGAAATATGCGCCATAGATTGTCGATCCGTCGCTATCGAGAGCGACATATCCCCATATCGGTCCCCAGAGACCGGCACCGTAGACCGGCACGACATACTTCCGCGCACCGTCCACATCACACACATAAACCGGCAGACGACGCTCCGGCGCGTCCACCTTCGACTCCATAGCCATGTCGATACCGAAAGCGTCATTGCCTATGCTGTCGCCACTTTCATTGACCACAACCTGCGACACGACATACCTGTCGAACTCCTCTACGATCATATCCTTTTCAGGGACAATCCTTATGGCAGAAAGTATCTGACGCATCTTGTCGGCATCGATATTGGCCTGTTGCCGGGACTTAAGCCCCATTGATGTCATTGCGAGCACAGCGCCGACAACTCCGGCCAGCACCACGATATAGACTATTGTATATACACTGCTTTGCTTGTTCATAGCCACAAGTCGTTAGTCGGTTATAACTTTTGCTCTGCGACGGCGGCGAGCCACATTGGCCTCGACCACACAATGGTCGATCAAAGGAGCAAGCGCGTTCATCAGAAGCACTGCAAGCATCGCACCCTCTGGATAACCGTTGTTATACGTGCGTATAAGTATCGCGATCGCACCCACAAGAAAACCATAGATCCATTTTCCGGTCTCAGTGCGCGCTGCCGTCACCGGATCGGTAGCCATAAACACAACCGCAAAAGCAAAACCGCCAAGCAACAACTGATCGACAGGAGACACAAAGCTCATCGGATAAAGCGGAGTGGCACATGCATGGGCAATAGCGCCCATAGCCAGACCACCGGCCACAGCCGACACCATTATCTTCCAGCTTGCCATGCCCGTCACAAGCAGTATAGCCGCACCGATAAGTATGCACAGCGTAGATGTCTCGCCAAAAGAGCCGGGGATCAGACCAATAAAGCTCTGCCATGAATCGATTGCCGTACCGTCGAGCCCGACAGGCATCACCGTGGCACCGGAAGCGATATCGGCTGTCGCGATCTGTCCAAGAGGAGTCGCACCCGTGAATCCGTCGGGAGCAGTCCCGCCAAGACCCAATATCGGTTGAGTCGACACAAACACCTTGTCGCCGCTCATCTGCGACGGATATGCGAAAAACAGAAATGCGCGCGTCACAAGAGCCACATTAAACACATTGTAGCCCGTGCCGCCGAAAACCTCCTTGACAAAAATAACCGAGAAGGCAGTAGCAACCGCGATCATCCACAGCGGAGTCTCGATCGGGCAGATAAGCGGGATAAGAAAGCCCGTAACAAGAAAACCCTCCTGTATCTCCTCGCGCCTGAGCTGAGCAACGATAAACTCTATGCCAAGACCTACAAGATAAGCCACCACAATACGCGGAAGCACAGCAAGAAAGCCATACAGCATAAGATCAAGGAACGGGAACTCCGTCGCGCCGCACGCAAGCCAGTGCTGATAGCCGGTATTGTACATACCGAAGAGCATACACGGCACAAGCGCGAGCACGACAATGATCATAACACGCTTTGAATCGATGCTGTCGTGTATGCTCACGCCCGACTTCGATGTCTCTGACGGTGTGAACAGAAACGTATCCATACCATCGTAGACCGACTTCAGTGCATGAAGTTTTCCACCCTCCTCAAAATTCGGGCGGATGCGGTCCATCATTCTTTTCAATGCCTTCATATTTTCAGACAGTTTCTTGTCGCATATAATCAAGACCTTCCCCGACAATCCTCTGCAATTCAAGCTTCGAAGCATCGGCATATTCGGCGGCCGCGAAATCTGCCGGAGTCACCTCATAGATTCCCAGAGCCTCCATCCTGTCGATATCGCGGGCAAGTATAGCCTTCACCAGATGCTCCGGCATAATATCCATAGGAATATACCGAGCATACTGTCCCGAAAGTATCATCGCGCGGCGGCCGCCGTTCAGACGCGCATCTGGCCTGAACAGACGCTTTCTAAGGAAATGTCCCGGAAAAGACCGGCTTTCACTCATCTTGCCGGGCGAGAGCGAAGCCCACCCCATAAACTCATCCACATCGTCACCCTCGGGTATGACAGTGACCTGTGTATACGGAAAACGCAGATAGCCGTTCTCACCGACATTCACACCGGTCAGCACATTTCCCGAGATGACACGCTCATGCCCCTGCTTTCTCAACCCGCCACCGATAAGCGACCTCATCGATGCACCGGCGGGAGCCGTCACATAGTGCGGTGTCACGACCTCGCTGCCGGTCACTGCCACAGGACCGCTCCAGTCGACACCAGAGCCGGAAGCCACCTGACCGATACGCTTCAGTGTCGCGCCATCAAGCAGCCACACAGTCTCACCCTTATTCACCGGCTTGATATTCGCAGCCAGCACCGACGGCAGCGACGCAGGGAAACCGCCATCCACATCCACCATCACGGCACCGGCGATATCACTCACACCGCCATCAGCTTTGCGGCCTACATAAACATCACCCTTAGTCAGCGTCTTCAACGCGGCTACACCGGCTTCAAGCAAAGCATCACAGCCTTCCATCGACAGCGACATGTCAGGAGCAAGCGGAGCCGCATCCCACGTCGTCACAAAAATATCGCGTGGTTCCGCATCAGCCACAGGCACAGTAGCAAAAGGCAGCTGCCTCATCTGCGCCCACACGCCCTGAGTCATAAGTGCCGACTTCAGAGACTTGGCATCCTTCGGCGCAGCACCCGGCTTCGACACTACCGGAGCACCCTTGTCAGGCACGACCTCCACGGCAAGCACCTTACGGCGCTCACCCCTCACGACACACTTTACAGTACCCGAGACAGGAGACACAACCCTTATTTCAGTGCACACCTTGTCATGCCAGAGCGCATCGCCACAATCGACATGATCCCCTTCCCTGACATCCATCTTGGGCGTCAGTCCATTAAAATCATCTGGAACAAGAACCACGCTTTCCGGCTCCGCCACAGCTAGTTCACTGCAGCTTGCCGGCCTTACAGCCCCACCCGATAGATTCAGATTCAACCCTCTTTTAATCTTTAGAGGCTTTCTCATCTGCCAAGAATATAACGTTTAAGACTTTCTTATAATCAGTTGTCACGCATCGCGACTACGAAACATCACAGCCGACATCCTGCAAAAATATCAAAAAAACATAATATACCCTACATCACCCCCACAAACTCTACACAATACAAAAAAAGGAGACCGAAGTCTCCCTAAGATTAAGTAATTTTGTATTGCTAATTATGAAACACTTAACCTCGGAACAAAGGTACGAAATTTACCTT
>JAIDKP010000046.1 GCA_029051445.1 Muribaculaceae bacterium
CGGCAGGTCAATCGAAAACGCCGCATGGACTGTAGCGGCGTTCGAGATCGTCGCGATTATCGGTACAATATTTGCCGGATGGGCTACTGACCATATATTCAAAGGAAAGGCTCACCGCATGTGTCTGTGTTGCATGATTGGTGCGTCATTGTTCATGTGCATCTTCATCTTCTTCCCGCAGTTGCCGTTTATGGCATCGGTTATCATTCTTGCAATGGCAGGATTCTTTATCTATGGCCCTCAGGCTCTTATAGGTATCTCGTCGGCTAACCATGCGACAAAAGAGGCATCGGCCACAGCCAACGGTCTTGCCGGAATATTCGGATATGTGGGATCATTCCTTTCGGCGATCGGAGTCGGTATTATTGCCGATCATTATGGCTGGAATGTGGTATTCTACCTCATCATCGGTATCGGCGTGCTCGGTGCAGTCACATTTGTCACGATGTGGGCGGCTCCACGCGACGGATATGCGCGTTCGCAGCAGTTCTATGCCGAGCAGGAGGAAAATGAAAAGGCTTGATAATTACTGAACCGTATATGATTGATTTCGACAGATACATGACCGACATGACCCATGAGGAACTCATGGAGTCATGTCGCAGAATCAAGCATGTCGCTCTCGACATGGATGGCACGATCTATCTTGGATCTAAGCTGTTTCCGTTTACAAAATCGTTTCTTGCATCTTTGTCGGCCAACGGTATCAGATATTCGTTTCTGACCAACAACCCCACCAGAAGCATTGCCGACTATATCCGCAAGCTGCACAAGCTTGGCATAGAGGCTACACCCGATGAAGTCTACACTACCGCAGTTGCGACAATTGACTACATACACCAGAATCATCCCGAGGCAAAGCGGCTTTTTGTGCTTGGAACTCCAAGCATGATTGAGGAGTTTGAGCAGGCCGGTTTTGAAATGGCCGATGACGACCCGTCGGATCGTCCCGATCTGCTTGTTGTGGCATTTGATATGACCCTTACCTATGATCGTCTTTGCCGGGCGGCATGGTGGGCATCGCAGGGGCTTCCCTACATTGCCACAAATCCCGACCGCGTATGCCCGACAGATCAGGATGTCGTTCTTGTCGATTGCGGCTCGATGTGTGAGTGCATATTTCATGCCACAGGGCGTCGCCCCGACATTGTCATTGGCAAACCCAATCCCGATATGCTGCGCTGCATCATGACAAAATATGGCCTTCGGCCTAATGAGGTGGCAATGTGTGGCGACCGTATATATACCGATGTCGCAACAGCGCGAAACGCTGGTTCGCTTGGCGTTCTTGTCCTTTCGGGAGAGACCACTCTCGGCACGGCGATGGAGTCTGATCCGCGTCCGGCCATAACGGCTGAGAATGTTGCCGAGTTCGGGCGTCTGCTTCTTGAATCAAGAGGAATAAAACATTAGACCGGATTTTCAATCGACATTCCATAAACAAGTGGAGGCTGCGTTGTTCTACGACGCAGCCTCCTCTCTTGATTTTTTAGGGTGATACGTTACTTGACCGGTATGGTGATTGTAGCGGGTTTCACACCTTTGGCTGTTGCAGTGAATGTGAGCGTTCCGGTGCCGTCGCCACTCCTGACTATAGC
>JAIDKP010000460.1 GCA_029051445.1 Muribaculaceae bacterium
GTTCCGGCCTCAGGCATGTCTTTATTCTCTCCGGCCCTCTCATTTGTTTCTGAAGGAAGCGGAGGAAGCTCCGGTGCCACGTCGGAGTTGGCATCATCACCGGCAGCCGGCAGACTCTTTACCGACGAAGTGGCAAAGTTTTTTGCTGCAAGAATCTCGTCGGATCTCGAAGCCCACTGTCGTTTGCCGAAAATATGCTCGACATCCTCGGTAAAGATGACCTCACGCTTGATAAGAACCTCGGCAAGCTCGTTATGCCCCTTGGCATACTCGGTGAGGATAGCTTTGGCACGCTCATACTGTTCAGAGATAATCCTCGACACCTCCTCGTCGATCAGACGTGCGCGCTCGTTGCTGTAAGGTTTTGAGAAGCCGTAGTCCTGACCTGTCGAGTCATAATACGACAGATTGGGCAGATTCGGGCTCATGCCGTAGTAAACGACCATTGCATAGGCCTGCTTCGTCACACGCTCAAGATCATTGGCCGCACCGGTCGATATACGGCCGAGGAAAAGTTCTTCGGCTGCACGGCCGCCAAGCGTGGCGCATATCTCGTCAAGCAGAGCCTGTGTAGGAGTGATCTGACGCTCCTCTGGCAGATACCATGCAGCGCCGAGAGCCTTGCCGCGTGGAACGATGGTCACCTTGATAAGCGGACTCGCATATTGCAGGTGCCACGACACAGTGGCATGTCCGGCCTCATGCACGGCTATTGATTTTTTCTCCTCGTCAGTCGTGATCTTGGTGCGCTTCTCAAGACCGCCGATTATACGGTCAACAGCATCTATGAAATCCTGACGGTCGACTGCCTTCTTGTTGTGACGTGCCGCGATAAGCGCTGCCTCGTTGCACACATTGGCGATGTCAGCGCCCGAAAAACCCGGAGTCTGGCGTGCCAGCAGATCAACATCGACACTTGCATCGGTCTTGATACCGCGCAAATGCACATTGAAGATAGCCACACGGTCATTCAGGTCAGGAAGCTCAACATAGATCTGCCGGTCAAAACGTCCGGCACGCAGCAGAGCCTTGTCAAGTATATCGGCGCGGTTCGTGGCTGCAAGAATAATCACACCGCTGTTTGTGCCGAATCCGTCCATCTCCGTCAGAAGCTGGTTAAGCGTGTTCTCACGCTCGTCGTTGGCACCCATGTTGGGGTTCTTGCCGCGGGCACGGCCAACTGCGTCGATCTCGTCGATAAATACAATACATGGAGC
>JAIDKP010000461.1 GCA_029051445.1 Muribaculaceae bacterium
ATTCTGAGTGTGGACCTATACTTATTTTTTTCTTTGCTTATCTCACAGAAAATTTATCAGCGCTCCATAGGTTTAACAACTTCAACTGTTATTTCACACGTTCGGGATGACTCGCTATAAAATCTTTCCATGATTTGGATCCGCCTGACGGAACCGGACGTGAACTCTCATAAAAATGGCAAAGTCCGACAGCAAGAGCGTCTGTCGCATCAAGCTCCGGCAAGAGAGAGTCACGGTCGATAGAGAGAATTCTTATCAGCATTTCTTTCACCTGCTCTTTGCTTGCTCCACCGTTTCCGGTTATGGCCATCTTCACCTTTCGCGGTTCATATTCAAAAATGGGCACATCACGCGACAAAGCAGCAGCCATAGCCACACCTTGCGCGCGTCCGAGTTTCAGCATCGACTGGACATTTTTACCATAGAACGGAGCTTCGATAGCAAACTCATCAGGCAGATATTGCTCTACAAGCCCCTGCACACGCTGGTAAATGCGATGCAGTTTCATGTAATGCGACTCCATACGACCAAGAGTGAGCACCCCCATAGTAATCATGAAAGGTTGCTTTCCCTTTATACCTATCACTCCATAGCCCATCACGTTTGTACCGGGATCAATCCCAAGTACAACTCTGTCCCAGACCGTGTCAGCCATGTCCGCTATCACGCCTCTATTATTTCTATCATCGAGCTGAAATGCAACACCTGCGGCATTTTTAGCGATATTCCCATCTGCTGCCTTAATGAAGCACCATATGTCGCATCCCACTCTTCAGCCTCCGGAACGCTCTCAAATCGTGCAATCGCCGTAAGCCCGACATGATCATCTTCCAGCGCGGTCAACAGCCGACCAAGCATAACATTGGCTCCACATTTTTTTCTAAGTTCCGGCATGTAGTTTTCCATCATCCATGCCGAGGCATCCCCGACTTTGTCTACCGGAATAAAAAAAGTTGTATTGAATTGTATCATAAAGATTTTCTTTTTAATGCACGGGCAACAAACCCAAAATGCCGGCACACCGTGATCCATAGCCCGAAATATGTCGACATAATGCTCCACCGCTCCATAAGCGAACGCCATCGGTTGCGTGTAGTAGTGCCTTCATTAAGATATTCGATCAAAGGCTCATCACCGGCATATATATTGTGACGCGAATGCTGCAGGCATTTTATACACCACTCGTAATCAGCCGAAAAACGATAATCGGTATTATACCGGCCAGTTATGCGCCTGAGTGCGACAAATGCCTGATGGCATACAACCATACCGTTGGAAAAGCTGTCAAGTCTCAGATCCACCGGCGCGGTCAGATGCCTCGGACCGACATAATTCCGATCCTTGTCGACCAATATTGTCTGACCATAGACTATGCCGGGGTTATTCTCACGCTCGATAATATCGGCAATGCGGCGAAGCGCATCACTGCCATGAAATGCATCTCCGGCATTGAGAAAAATCACATACTCCCCTCTTGCACGTCCAAGCCCGCGGTTCATGGCATCGTAGATTCCATTGTCGCGTTCGCTCACCAGGCAGAGAGACTGTATTCCTGCCTCTTTCACCAGAGCGACAGTACGATCAGACGACATTCCGTCCTGCACGATATACTCAAAGTCACCAAACGATTGTGACTTCACGCTTTCAAGCGTCGGAACGATCGTTTCCTCTGCATTGAAACAAATCGTGATAACTGAAAAAAGAGGAGTCTTTTCCATCTATTATAACAGAATTGTCATTTTCTGAGTGAGTCAAGCACCTTCATCACACCAAGCGAAACACGGCTTTTTTCCAGCATGGCCTCATAGTCGTTTTCGAGATAGATTTCACGGAATCGACGGAATTCAAACTCAAGACGATGTGAATCTTCAGGAGTCTCAAAAACCTTTACAGGTTTTCCTTGCAAATGCACTTCGGCACGCGTCAGCACACTGACCGGTGACTTTACCTGGATATATCCTTTGTCTCCCTGAATTACAGCTCCCGACGGAGCATCGGAATCCTTGGCCGAACAACATACCGCTGAAAAGCCGTCATATTCAAGAACTGCAGCTCCCGACAGATCGACTCCATTATATCCGATGCGCGGATAATAAACTTCTTTGACCGGAATCCCCCACAGACCGACCATGAAATTCACATTGTAGACGTTCAGATCCATCAGTGCGCCACCGGCAAGCGCCGGATCAAATGCAGGCGCTACAACATGATTACAATACATCTCATACCGGCTTGACAACTGGCTGTAGTTTCCGGTCACCATAGAGATCTCGCCGATTTCCACAATCGATGAAGCAATTTTTTCGTAAACAGGATTATACAGCAATGATACCGCCTCAAAGATGTAGAGATGCCTGCGTGATGCTTCCTCCATCAATCGGCATGCATCTTCATATGTGGTACACAGCGGCTTTTCCACAATGATATTGCGTCCATGCTGCAACGCTTTTAGAGCATACCCGTAATGAGCAGTGTTGATGTTGGCTATGTATATAAAATCAGCATCGTCATTTTCAAGCAAGCTCTCATAGTCGGTATATATCGTCGGAATCCCGTAGGTTGCGGCAAGGTTTGCGGCATCATCAAAACTACGGTGAGCATATATAGATGTAACTGTATAGCGCATATCTTCCCGCAAGACAAGAGGGAGAACCTCCCTAACAATCTTACCGGTACCTACCACACTAACTTTGAGTTTTCTATCCATTTATTTCAATCTTATTCCGTTATACTCATTCAAAAGATATAGCCTGAACCGGACGCACTGTGGAGATGATCTTTACAGGCACAAGCATTGCAAGCGCGCCAAGCACGACAGCTCCCAGATTGACTGTGAGAAAAATATTCCATGTCATATCGACCGGCACATAATCCAGATAATAGTTATGCGGATCAAGCGGCAACACATGAAACGAATGCTGCAATACGATCAAAGCGACTGAGATTATATCGGCAACAGCTATACCGCACAGCAACAGCCGCATACCAAGCAGCAGAAACAGAGTCTGCAACTGCCGGTCACCTGCACCAAGTGCTTTGAGCACGCCTATAGAC
>JAIDKP010000462.1 GCA_029051445.1 Muribaculaceae bacterium
CGCCATTAAAGTCTGACTCCGACACCAAGCATCAGATTCTGAGGATCTTTAAAGTTGCCGAGACGATACCCAACGTTCAGATAGACATTGCGCATGACAAATGTTTTCAGCGTCAGCGACTGGTAAAAACGCTTGTCTCCCTTAGGATTCAGCACATTCACTCCAAGCCCGGCATTTATAGCAAAAATAGGCATTATCAGTTCGGCATGAGCTGAAACGCCGATACCGAGCTGTTTGATAAATGGCGGACGGTGGAATTTAATATTTTTATCATAGCTGCCTTCAATCCAGTAGGGTGAAAGACCTGCACTTTCATCATACTGCATGTCAAGCGCCGCACCTGTCGCCACCCATCGGTTGAGGCGGCGCATAGGGGAGAACTGCAGTCCGGCGACACCGAAATGCCCCGGTGTCAGCTGTGGCAATTGCTCGCCTACAGTAATCACTCTTTTGCGCCATGCGCCATATGCCATAATATCATAGAACCATTCAGGCTGTATCGTGACCTGATCAACGAGAGGATGTTTTTTGTTGCTTCGTGTGTCAATGATATATGTAACACCGGCAACGGCACCGATCGTATTTATTCCGGAATTTGGTATTGATGTGTTACCGTTGGAATAATGACTTCCTTCGATACCCAAAGTGACAAGCCAGTTGTCTGAAAGTCGATAGTTTAATCTTATACCGAGAGCCATATGAGCGGTAACAGCAGTGCTGACAGGAGCATTTGGATTGGCATTCGCATCATAATGCTTCCAGCCCATAGCAGCCCCGAATTTCCATTCATAGCCAAGCCACAGACGTTCACTGAAATGTTTTATCGGAGACCCCTGGTAGACATGAGCAAGAATTGGCGTATGTGTGAGATCCTGCTTGAAAAAAGAGGTCGCACCTATTCCAATACCTTGATAGACTCCCTTGTATATCAGACCTTCATTTGTGTTTTCATCAAAGTTGAATCCGACACGCAATACCCCGGACAAATTTGACTGTATTTTAGCTTGCGACGGATTGTTTCCTCTGATAAAACTATTGGTTTGCGCCACAAATGCCGGAACTGCCTCCATGCCCACATGCCACACCACTGATCTGTTTTGCAGGAGAGTATCTGATTCAGCAGCCGAAAGCATCTGGAATAAAACAGCAGGCAGAAATACTGCAAGCAAACGCCTAATCTTCATTGTATGTGGATATTGTGTAATCTATTGGTTCCATTACTTCACACGTGAATTCTGTAGAAAACCGTCGGCCTGAGACCGGATTCAGAAACTCGACTGTGCCACCTGATTTCGCTTTTGACATTATCACCGTTGTAACTATGCTCATTGTCGAATTTGCCAGCACATCGACAGTCTCCGTTACATCACTCTTGGCAGAACTGTATATCTCATTAGATGACAACAATAAATACCTCTCGTCGCCCATACACCACCGGCCATTGGTATAAGTAGGAACGGCAATGTTGGCTTTTATGAAATGGGACCAGATATCTTTTGATTCGACGGTACATGACGACTGAACTGTCATATAAGGCCTTACTCCGACTTGCGTTGTTTTTGACGAAGCATTGGAGACACGCATCGTTCTGGATGTAAGATACCGGGTTTTATCCACATATATTTCCGGGGCATATGTGATACCGGTAATCTCAGTTGACTTTCCTGGCAAAATATCTATATGAACAAACTTTACAGTATAATCATATTGAAGTCTTATTGTACGGCTGACCGTCTCGTTCCTGCAATTTTCAATATTATGAAACGTCACACGGTCACCCTTGACTGTCATATCAAAAACGACCCAACGGTTTTCGTAATGAATGCGCGCAAGCTCCGATGCCGGACATTCCTCTTTGACCTGTTCTCCTTTATGATTAAAAAAGCTAAAGCCCATATCATCGCTATAATGGTCGAAACTGATCGACTTCAATGATTTGGTCTGAATCCGAAATGATACCTCCCCGCCATCTCCTTCAACCGTTTCTGTTGTTTCGCCTGGCATTTCCGGGCCATCTATAAACACATCGTTGTTACACGATGTCACGAAGCACGCTACAAACAACAAGAGTGCCACATATTTTAGGTAATTGATCATCATTGCATGAAATGATAAGAAATGTCTTCTACAAAGAAAACATATATTTACCATATTGGCGCTTAAATGATGTTAATTCATATATGTTTCATGCACTGTAGAGCAATTAAATAATTATTTGCCACACCAATCATGCAAATTAAAAAAACAGCTGATCCCCTGTGTACGCCTTTATTGACTGCCACAGAGGATCACTCGCCACTAACTTACAAAATTATTCATTCAAACATCCTTTCAGGAATTTCCACATCATATTCTATATGTTCCGTCTTGAGAAGCATCTCGTCCTTCACTTTTACAAATGCTTCAAGAAGCTTCTTGCTGCCTTTTGAGAAACGCCCATACATTGTCACCTCTCCCTTGCAGTGCTGAATTTCAATATAATCCCCCTCGTCAGTAGTCTTGCAGTTCTTTAAGAAATCAGAGGCTGAATCCATTTTAAATAGTTCAAGTAGATTCAATGGCCCCGAATTGGCTTTCTTTTCAAGTTTTCCGCTTTTATAACGGGTATAATTCTTACCGTCATAGACTTCTCTGATATTGTCCGGAGTCTTGTAATCCAGACAGGACTTCTCCACTCCATTATCATTCATAAGGTACAATGTCCCGCTGATCGCATTGCCGCCTGGCACCGGAATGAATCCCTTATCATCCTGAATAACACCATACAATACAAAATCGATCTTGTAGGTATTTGCTGCACTTAACTTTTCAATCGATTGTCTGGCGATTGTTTCCGCACTTGCAGAAGCCTTCGTATATAGTCCGGCTGTCACAATCAGCGCAAGCCCTGCGGCAACGCTGTAAATCTTCCACCATACGCCACGGAAATGTTTTTTGCGTTCGTCTCCAAATCTGAAGCCACTTCTTCTGCGAAACTTAGGGGTTATCAGATCCACCGTTCTGTCAAATTCTTCCTGCTCCATAAATCGTTAGTTTTTAAAATAATCCTGTTTCTTGAGTTCTTCCCTTATATGTGCAATACCATATCGATAACGCGACTTGACGGTTGCGACCGGCACTTCAACAATTTCTGATATTTCGTTAAACGTCAGCTCACTGTGAATATGCAGCCTTATTACTTCCGACTGTTCTTCTGGCAATCGCGACAACAGATAGTTGATAAGCCTGAATTCCTCTTCAAAGTTTTCTGCTTCCACTGTCACATCAATCCCATCGATAGGCAGATGATACTTGATATTTCTCAGTTTTGTAGTGCAGATATTCGACAACGCTCTGTACATATATGGTCGCGGATCATCGTGATTTATCTTACGCACCTTGGCCGTCATAGCGATATAGAGATCCTGCAATGCATCTTCAGCGTCCGATGTATCCGGCAACCGATAGCTCGCATATTGAAATAGCCTGTCTTTTTCCTGTTGCAGATATTCAAGTAATGTTTTCTGGTTCATTGTTCTGTTGTTTATCATAAAGACGCAATAACTCCCAAAAAGATTCACTCATCCGTCCTTTTTTTGCAGTTGCAGTAATTTACACTTACAACTATCATAATAACTGCATTTTAACCTATTGCGCATATTATTCTAACACGCACGAAAATAAGACCTAAATCCTTTTCACTTGCTACTGATATGCTTGATTTCCGATTGCAGTACATCGAGAAAACGGGCTGCATGTGCTCCATCCATCTGAGTGTGATGAAACTGAAATGACACTGTGAGCCGTATCCTGAAAAATCGCTTGCGATAGCGCCCCCATATCATGAACGGATTGTTATATATACCGCTGTACATACCCACCGCTCCGTCGATCTCACTTTCTACAAGAGCCGAAGTGCCTATCACCATACGATCGGTAATATTGTGGCTTATCGACGACTCTGCCACCTCATGTGTAAGACGTAGATAATCCTCATTAAACCTTGAAAGATCATTGTCAAAAGGAATATCACACGAACTAACCTCTCCACGTCGGTCTGCTACAATTGTATTGACTGCAATAGCATCATATCTTATCAATCTGCCGTTGACCGGAAGCATATAAAATTCTTTGACCTTTGCAGCTGCACGCCCGATGCACCAGCACATGAGCATATTGAATTTCAGACCACATCTTCGGCTAATTCTGTACAGCGAAGTCACATCGAGAGTTCTGAACAACGTGACCATAGGCATTGGAGCTTTCATCCACATCTCAAAAGCATTAGCGCGTGAAGTGTGGGCCGGATTGATTTCTTGCATCATTTTTTAGAGCAAAACTACCGCAAGCAACCTGCTCTCAATAGAATAAACGGGACATTCTCATATTGGCCGGCAAAAAAGATCTGAATAGACTTCTTGCATGGCTAAAAGTTCAGTCGGTGTGACACCGCTAAACCGCTTGAAATCACGATTGAAATGCGCCTGATCGGCATAGCCGGCCAAGTATGCTATATCGGTAAAACTACGGTTGCCGCATTGCATCTGCCACAAAGACTTCTGAAACCGCATTATCCCGGCATATTCTTTGGGGTTCATCCCGATATTGTTTCGAAACACACGCTCAAACTGTTTGCGACCAAGACAACAGGCATCAGAAAGACTGCTTACTGTAATAGCCTTGTTCTCAACCATAAGCGCAATCGACCGACCCATTCTGCTAAGGTTTATATCATTGATATCGGCCAACTTACGCATAAAACAGCGTTCAATGATATCTATACACACTTCTACGTTTTCACTCTCTATAACCTTTGCATACAATTGATTAAGTACTCGATTCTCCAAGTCGAATCCTGAGATCTCACGATTGTAGAAGACCGATGGGGGAGTAGTAATAAAGTGTCTGATAGTATGCGGATAAAACACTGCTACAATCATTTCTGTTGCTTCTTCAAATTGCACATGCGACGGAAAATTTACCTGTCCACTTATTGTAAATACCGACTGATAATAGTCCAATTCAGGTATATATATAGGATTTCCACGGTGAAAGATGATCTGCGGACAACCGAGCGGAAAAGTAAGAGTGCTGAACCTCTGCCCACAAGTAAGTACATAATAATACCTGACATACGGCTGCAACGCCGCACACGGTTTATAAAATTTTATGTGACATTTATTTTCCACACCCTGCGTTATTTTAAATCATTCGTCAAAATTAGTGTAAACTGTCGTATTTTAATAACTTTACATCAAATATGTATGTGCGATATCACTAATGCATCCATAATTGCGGTTTTCATAGTATTAAGCGGCATGTACTCTACGGGATCACAAAACATAAAGAAACAACATTTCCGGACTTATTATTTAGCGAACAACTAAAACATATAAAAAAGAAGAAAGCCTTTTTACTTTGTAATGCTGCTTGTAGCAATCTTTACTGTAATAGGAAATAACATCTGAACATCGTGCAATGACGATAACGAAAAAGGCTGAAATGGCTACCGACTACAAGCAATACACACTTACAGTGGCTTCGACAAGACATTACATCAAATGATAATAATATACTTGGGATGTATTGAAGCCTTCCATATCATTCTTAGGCAAACTGGAACCTTCTCTCCTGATATACTATTTAACATAATAAATATTATGTTTGAAAACACAAAAAAGACAGGAAGGGGACTAATTGACCTTCTCTTCCCCTCAAAATATCCATAAACTCGGTCAGCCTGCCGAAATAAAGAAAAATAGAACGAGTTAATCGTAAAAACGCCAAGGCATGCTCATTAAATAAAGAAAGGTCACTGTACAAGAAAATATGCACAGTGACCAAAATCGAAATATAGAACGAGTCTATTTTATCCCTTTATTGCTGCGATGCCCGGAAGGATCTTGCCTTCAATTGCTTCAAGAAGCGCACCGCCACCGGTCGACACATAGCTTACCTGATCAGCAAGGCCAAACTTGTTTACGCAAGCTACAGAGTCACCGCCGCCAACAAGCGAGAATGCACCCTTGTCGGTAGCTTCAACAATAGCCTCGGCAATAGCACGGCTGCCGGCAGTGAAATTATCGAACTCAAATACACCGGCAGGACCGTTCCAGAGGATAGTCTTGGCATCCTTAATGGCATCCTTGAATGCCTCACGGGTATCGGGACCGGCATCAAGACCTTCCCATCCGTCGGGGATATCCATAACCGATACAATCTGAGTGTTTGCATCGTTGCTGAAAGCATCTGCTGCAACACAGTCTGTGCCGAGTACAAGATTCACACCTTTCTCCTTGGCTTTCTTCATGATGTCAAGAGCAAGATCAAGTTTGTCATTCTCACAGATCGACATACCTACCTTACCGCCCATAGCCTTGGCAAATGTGTAGGTCATACCGCCGCAAAGGATCAGATTATCCACCTTATCCATCAGGTTCTCGATGATACCAATCTTGGTCGAAACCTTCGAGCCACCCATAATAGCGGTGAACGGACGCTTGATGTTGCTCAGGATGTTGTCAACTGCATTGACTTCCTTCTCCATGAGGTAACCGAGCATCTTGTCATCAGCACCAAAACTGTCAGCGATAACAGCTGTCGATGCATGCTTGCGGTGAGCTGTACCAAAGGCATCATTCACATAAACATCGGCATAAGAAGCAAGTTTCTTTGCAAACTCCTTCTGACGCTCTTTCATTTCTTTCTTAGCTGCATCATAAGCGGGATCTTCCTTGTCGATACCAACAGGTTTGCCCTCTTCTTCGGGATAGAAACGAAGGTTCTCAAGCAGGAGAACTTCACCGGGTTTGAGGTTTGCAGCTGCTTCCGATGCGTCAGCGCAGTCTGGTGCGAATTTCACATCACGACCAAGAGCCTTTGCTACATCATCCTTGATCTGAGCGAGTGAGAACTTAGGGTTAACCTTGCCTTTAGGCTTGCCCATGTGGCTCATAATGATCAGACTTCCACCATCCTCAAGAATTTTCTTAAGTGTGGGCAGCGCACCACGGATACGGGTGTCGTCTGTTACTTTGCCATTCTCATCCAGAGGCACGTTGAAGTCCACGCGCACGATGGCCTTTTTGCCGTTGAAATTGTAGTTGTCGATTGTCATCGCAAAAAGTGTTTTTACGTTTTACCTTTGCCGCAAATTTAGCTAAAATTCTTCACAATATCCACCTGTCCCCTCTTTTTATAAATAAAAAACAAATCAGCAGGTCTGTGGGTTGATTGTTCCGGCAATAAAAGCCTCGATCAGTGGCAGGCATTCCTCTGCGGTCTTGCATTCCAGGCACAGGGACTCTACAGGACATATACCTGTACCCGAGCGGTTTATGATATTGTCTACAAGGATTCCATATTGAGCCGTTATATCATAGGATGCATACATTTTCAACGCCTTGCGGCTCATTACCTCGGCATAGACCACCCTGACACCACCAAGTATCATCAGTGCCGCCGCCCCTTTGCCTACAACTTTATCAGCTATCAGCGCGCCTTTCATAACCGCAGGTGTGTGCTTCAGGAAGTTCATCAGGTCTTTCACTCCCCTTTCGCGTCCGATCGTGAGTAGTCCGTCTTCATTCTCTATCACACACGAGCAGTTCTCTTCATGAAGTATCTCAGTCAGTCGTTTTAAATCTCTCATCATGGATATTCAGTCAATTCACATGTTATTCCGGATGTTCGTCTGAATCAAATTCTGAATTCATAAGCATATTCAGATATTCGTCCGATATATATGTATCATCCACATCAACCTCATTTTTCTGCAACCAGTTGTTGATCTCGTCAAGGTTCGATTTCAGCATGTCATATACTTTATCTGCCATATTGATCTCCGCTCCGTTTTTCACACGACACACATATTTTCCGTCACGCAATTCTACCGCTGAATAATAACGATACATGGCAGCTGACCATTTCGCTTTCGTCGCCCCCGACATCTCATCGGCTATCGGCTTAGACCGCTTTTCATTCACATCGTAGCATATTTCAGAACCTATATAAATATTATTATCTATATAATAGCGGACCGATGTGGATGTAATCTCCGGATCCGTCACATCATTCCGGTCGTATTTTGAAGCACACCCGATCGATATAAAAATCAGAAATAGGCATATTGTTTTTTTAATTAGACTCATCATATTTAAACTGTTTCATACAAAAAAAAGAAATACCGACAATATTAGCAAACTTTTCAGATTAATTGTCATATCTTTACTATCACATAACAATATGATCATCCATAATAACATGAAAAAAGGCTTTTTTATTCCAATGATCGCCATAGCATTGGGAGCATGCACACAGCCTAAAGAGGCTAAGATGTACACCAATCCGGTGATCGAGTCAAACTTCCCCGATCCGACATTCCTGAGAGCCGACGACGGGCACTTTTACGCTTATTGCACACAGGGCAAGCTTGGAGATATACCTATTTATCAGTCAGACGACCTCATCAGTTGGACTTATGTGGCTAACGCTTTTCCCGATAGCACTGCTCGACCGTCCCTACTGCCACAGGGACGACTATGGGCTCCTGACATCATGAAGCTTAATGACAGATATGTCCTGACCTACTCACAGTCAAAATGGGGCGAAGAGCATCTCAACGGACTTGGAATAGCGACATCCGACTCCCCTGTTGGCCCGTTCACTGACCTTGGCAAGCTTTTCACCAGTGACGAAATTGGTGTCCAGAACTCAATAGATCCATCTTTATTCCTGACAGATGACAACAGACTCATGCTTCTATGGGGCAGTTTCAGCGGTCTTTATATGATTGAGCTTGACCCGGCAACACTTAAAGTCAAAGACGGAGCTGAAAAGAAGCAAGTTGCAGGCAACGCCTTTGAGGGATCACATATTTTCAAACATGATGGAAAATACTACCTGTTTGCCTCAATCGGAGCATGCTGCGAGGGCGACAACAGCACATATAGGGTAGGTGTCGGGCGTTCCGACTCCCCTTTCGGCCCGTTTGTCGACCGCGACGGCAAAGATATGCTTGACAACGGCCATCTTCTGGTTATATCGGGCGATGATGTGTGTCGTGGCCCCGGACACGGCTCTCAGATCGTGACCGATGCAAACGGCGATACATGGTATCTTTATCACGGATATATCAAAGGCCGTTCAGGCGAAGGACGCATGATGTGGCTTGACAAAATACAATGGGATGAAGAGGGATGGCCTTTTGTCGAAAACGGCAATCCTTCACACACACCCACACCGGGTCCTGTATTCTGATCACACTAAAACGAAAAAGCAGTGTGGCCTCCTGAATATAGGGAAGCCACACTGTTTCTTTTATAACGTTGTTATCAGAAATTAAGCGCCCACTGCAGCCCTACCGACGGAAGCTTGCTGCGCCCGTCCTGAATTACCGCCGGAGACCATTGCAGAGACAAGTCTGGCGATATGTCAAAATTGGCAAGCGAAGCATCCACATATGCATCGACCATTGCAACAAGATATACGCCCACAATAGCAATGACACACAGGTCCCTGTTGCGCCTGAAATAATCCTTACGTAATTTCAGAGTATTGGTCAGCCAGGTTTTATCAAGATCCTCCTCTTTTACAGTCTTCGGAAA
>JAIDKP010000463.1 GCA_029051445.1 Muribaculaceae bacterium
TCCGCAACGAGGGCATGGACCGCACTCACAACCCGGAGTTCACCTGCATGGAGATCTACGTGGCCTACAAGGACTACAACTGGATGATGGACTTCACCGAAAAGATGATCGAGAAAATCTGTCTCGATGTCAACGGCACGACCGAAGTCAAAGTCGGCGACAACACCATCTCGTTCAAGGCACCATTCCGCCGCGTCACCATGACCGAGGCAATCCTCGAGCACACCGGATTCGACATTACCGGCAAGACCGAGGACGAGCTACGCGAAGCCGCCAAGGCAATGGGCATCGAGATCGACCCTGCGATGGGCAAAGGCAAAATCATCGACGAAATCTTCGGTGAGAAATGCGAGGGAACCTACATCCAGCCCACATTCATCACCGACTACCCCATCGAGATGTCGCCGCTCACCAAGCGCCACCGCAACAATCCCGACCTCACAGAGCGATTCGAACTGATGGTCAACGGAAAAGAGCTCTGCAACGCCTACTCCGAACTCAACGACCCAATCGACCAGTATGAGAGATTCGTGGAGCAGATGCGACTCAGCGAGAAAGGCGATGACGAAGCCATGATCATCGACCACGACTTCATACGCGCCCTCGAGTACGGTATGCCCCCCACATCGGGCATGGGCATAGGCATGGATCGACTCGTCATGCTCATGACCGGACAGACCACGATCCAGGAAGTGCTCCTTTTCCCGCAAATGAGGCCCGAAAAGAAAGCGTCGGCCAAGGATGATACCGACACCCAGTCTGCCACCGACTCGTCCGCCAATGAATAAATTTGAAGGAAAAATCGCAATAATGGGCGGTGGCAGCTGGGCCACCGCCCTTGCTCATCTGTTTCTGCGCAACTGCGACCACATATTGTGGTACATGAGACGTGATGACCGCATAGCCGAATTCAAGACCACCCGACATAACCCGGCATACCTCTCCGACATCGAATTTCCTGTCGACCGCATCACATTTTCATCCGACATCAACTACATCTGCCGTGAAGCCGATGCGATAGTACTCGTGATGCCAAGCCCCTATTTCAAGGCCCATACCACCAAACTCACAGCCGACATTTCCGACAAGATAATCGTTTCGGCTGTCAAAGGCATTGTGCCTGGCGACAACGAGCTCGTCACCGACTACATGCACCGGTGCTTCGGAGTAAGCCACGAAAAAATGCTTGTCGTATCAGGCCCCACACACGCCGAAGAAATAGCGCTCAACCGGCCGAGTTATCTCACTGTGGGATGCAGCGACAGGGAGCTTGCCAAGCAATTTGCAGGAAGCCTCGCATCGCCAAGCCTGCACACAATCATCTCCTCGGATGTCGAGGGCATAGAATATGCCGGAGTCCTCAAAAACGTCTACGCAATAGCATCGGGAATAGTGCACGGACTGAAAATGGGCGACAACTTCCTCGCAATGCTTGTAAGCAACGCCGTGCGCGAGATGCAGCGTTTTATCGGCACACTTTACCCCGACAACTCACGCAACATCTGTGACTCGGTCTATCTCGGCGACCTGCTTGTCACCTCCTACTCACGCTTCTCGCGTAACCACAACTTCGGCTCCATGATAGGCAAAGGCTACTCAGTCACAGCCGCACGCATGGAGATGGAGCAGACAGCCGAAGGATACTACGGCACAAACTGCATACACGAGATCAACAACCTATGGCACGTCGAGATGCCTATACTCGACTGCGTCTACGACATACTCTACCGCCGTAAATCGCCCGAACGCGCCATGCGCGCCCTCGCCTCCTCCCTACGCTGATCTGATAAAAGAGTATGTGATAAATGGGTGTGAGCGCCGGGAGGCGCGTCATCATCGTTAACCCCTGACGACTGATAGGGAGTCTGGGGCTACATGAGGCTCATGCATCCATGAGCCTCGGAGAGGCGATGTAACACAACCTCTGGCCTTACTCCACTGTAATTCCTATCATTACGACTGTTTCGGCCGTCTCGTTCCACACCGAGTGAGGTATCCTGCCGTCAACCCGGTAGGATTCATTTTCACCGACCTTTACCACATCATTTGCAAGCCTTATAGTGGCTTCTCCTTTCACCACCACAAACAGGTGGTCATGGCTATGCGTGTGAGCCTCTGTCGGTCCTCCACCACCCGGTTCTATATAGGCTATCGCTCCGTCCTTAATTTCACCTTCAGTGCCAAAAAGCTTTTTGGCCAGAAATCCCATATGCTTCGGAGGTGTCCCGAACTCTTGCTTATCCATCATTCCCCCCTTCCCTGTCAAAGATTCAGCTCGCTCAAAGCGTGCTCAAGTTCTGTGCCGGTAAGACGCGTGTGCAGCTTGCCACGGTGTGCGATAGAAATATTGCCGGTTTCCTCCGATACCACGATGGCAAGAGCATCTGTTGCCTGCGAGATACCGAGAGCCGAACGGTGACGCAGACCCAGCGAACGAGGCACATCTGTGTCGTGGCTCACAGGCAGGATGCATCCAGCCGATGCCAGCCTTCCGTGTGCAAGAATCAGGGCACCGTCGTGAAGAGGCGAATTCTTGAAAAAGATATTCTCTATAAGGCGTGAATTTATCAGGGCATCAATCACATCGCCGGTTTTCTCATACTCCTGAAGCGAGACATCCTGCTCAATGACAATAAGTGCGCCGGTCTTGGTCTTGGCCATATTCAGACATGAATAGACCACCGGCATCACGATCGACCGCTTAGCCATCTCTTCGTCACGCATCTTGCCGTGGCTGTGGTGCAGAAGAGCCTTAAGCAGTTTCCATCTCTTACGAGAGCCAAGTTCGACAAGAAACCGTTTGATCTGATCCTGAAACAATATCACCAGCACAAGAAGCCCTATGCTCATGAACTTGTCGAGAAGAGTACCGGTAAGACGCATGTCGAGTATGACCGAAGCAAAAACCCATACGCCGGTAAAAGCCAGCACACCATAGAACACATTGATCGATCCCGACTCTTTCATCAGCTTGTAGAGATAGTAAAGCACAAACGCTACAAGGAGGATATCAAGAAGATCCTTTATGCCGAAAGAAGCCATAAAGCTCAGATTTATTTAATTTTTACTGTCTATAATATCAAGAAGCTGAGCCGGAGAGCCTATGATATTGCATGCGTTATACTCGGCAAGCTCACTCTCGGGCCGGAATCCCCACGTCACACCCACAGACTCGACACCGGCGCGCCATGCTGTTTCCATGTCCACACCCGAATCGCCGGCATAAAGCACCGAATCCTTGGGAGCGGGAGAATTCAGAAGCACCTGGAACACTATCGACGGATCAGGCTTGACCGGAACGCCCGGCTTCTGCCCCTCGACCGCAACCCATGCGACTGTCGGGAAAAAATGCGCGACAATACGCTCCACCGCCGACTGGTATTTGTTGGATGCCACTGCAAGCCTGATTCCACGCGACTGAAGTTCCGACAGCAATTCCGGGATACCGGCATAAGGAGCAGAAGAGTCGGTCAGATGGTCATCGTAATAATCCTTGAAAAAAGCCCTTACGCGCTCGATTTCCGACTCGTTGCGGGCTTCTGAAGGAAGTGCACGTTCGATCAGTTTCGTCACGCCGTTGCCAACGTAAAACGGATAGGCCGACATGTGGTGTGTCGGATATCCCCCCGCCGCAAGAGCGTAGTTGGTAGCCGATGCCAGATCGGCTATCGTATTGACGAGAGTCCCGTCAAGATCAAATATCACCAGTTCAGTTTTCATGACTCTGTAACTGCTTCAGAATGGATAACCTACTGCAAAATGAAATGTGGCATCGCGCGACAACCTCGGATGAATCAGCGGCCAAGGCTCCTGATTCACCGCCGGATTATGAGCCTTCATGCCCACATCCAGACGCAGCAGAAAATATGTGAAATCCAGACGCAGACCAAGGCCATAGGATGCCGCGATCTGTCTGTAGAATTTATCGAACTTAAACACACCGCCCGGCTGGTTCTCGTAGTCACGCATTGTCCATATGTTGCCTGCATCGGCAAAAATAGCCCCTTCGAGAACCCAGAAAAGCTTGCAGCGGTACTCGGCTGAAAGCACAAGATTGATGTCGCCGCACTGGTTGATGAAATTGCTCACAGAATTGCGCGAGTCGTAACTGCCGGGACCAAGAGTACGGACACCCCAACCACGCACTCCGTTGGCACCACCGGCATAAAAACGCTTCTCAAACGGTATCATCCGCGAGTTGCCGTAGGGAGTGGCGATGCCGAGCGTACCACGGAAAGCAAAAGAGTTGCGCGAATCGAGAGTGAACAGACGGGTATAGTCTATCTCCCCTTTCAGATACTGCGCGAACTGTATGCCGAAAACCTTGTACACGCCATCGCTGCGCTTGCGCCCGCCGATAGCCGAAGCGGCATACAGCACATTGCCGGCCGTCTCCCCATAGACACGCAGAGTATAGATATCGGGCTGCGCGACCGGACCGCGCGTCGACTTGTCGTTGTGACGGCGGTTGGTGCGGTAATACGAATAGGCCATATCCATTATGAAATGATCCTCATAGCTGTAGCGTAGCAGAGGATTGGCCGGAGCTATCGTATTTAGAAAATCAAGAGTGCTCTTCGGCAGACTCACCACATTGAGGTCTATGAGATTGAGCGTACGACGTATGGTATTGTTGCGCTGTGTCCAGTGATACTTCCAGCCGGCACCCATGATCAGGCGTGTGTATTCGGGACGTTCCTGATAGTTGAAAGTCACCGCAACCTCACTCGTAGCCTTCACCTTGCGCTTGAAATCGCGGGAGATAAACGGAAACATGAAACGTGGGAATGTCAGCCCCACATCGGTCGACACTTCAGTATAACGGTTATTGATAAGACCTTCGAGATTTCCCGATATGCTCTCATAGGAAGTGCGCACCTTGGCGGTAAGCACCTCGGCGCGGTGCCACAGATTGCGGTGCTGATATGTCATGCCGACACCGAAGCCCAGATCCCCCTCTGAGTTAGTGCCCTCAAGTTCTACCGAAACACCCTGCTTTTTGGTGCGCGACACATAAATCCATGCATTGAGCAGCCCGTCGCCGTCGACTTCTCCAGGCACACGCCGCATCACGATATTCACATACTTCAGTATGCTCAGGCGGCTGAGCCCCTCATAAGTACGGTTGACATCACTCTCACTGTAAACACGTCCGGGCTGCAGAAACACCTTGTCCTCCAGCGCGCCGGGGCTGAGGTAGCGGTCAGGCCCGTAGACAACAGTCACGCCACGGCAGTCCACCGTATCCGGATCAGCCGGCAGCGTGCCCGAATTCATGTCCGCATTATCGGCATCAGTCACAATATAGACCCTGTTGATCAGATATCTCTTGTGTAGATCCGTTAGGCGTCACGGAGTGCCGTCGGGCCGAGAGGGCGGACGCACCTTCATCGTCAGATCAATCATCTTGGATCCCGACGATGTGTCGGCGATGAACGTGATATAATCCTTCACAAAATCATAATAGCCCTTGTCGCGCAGACGCTCGGTGATAGCCACACGCTCGGCCTCAAGCATATTGCGGTCGAAATCCATACCCTGCCGCAGTGTGATCTTGTCGTAGTCGGCCATGATATCCCGCGACACCCCCTCGTCATCTATGTCATAGGTCAGCATCCTTACGACATGCGGGCATCCGGGAGTCACATGATACGTCACATCGATCTTCTTCTTGTCGGGACGGGCAAGAGTGTCGACACTCACACTCGCGTCGGTATAGCCGCGGTTGACGAGAGCAAGACGCAACTGACGCTGCGACTGGGCAGTGAGAGCCTCATCATATATCACAGGAGCCTGCCCGAGACGCCGGAGCCATTTGTTGAACGACCCGGTGCTGTCGCGCCCCGAAAGGTTGTAGGTGGCAAGCTGAAGTTTAAGAAAACCGAGCACCTTGTGGTTGGGCTGCTGGCGCAGATAGTTGACAAGCGAAGAGGCCTCCACATCCTTGCCGCAGTCGGCACCGGTGGTATCGGGCTCGATTTTCACCTTCACGGTATTGAGCAGAAACTCGCCCTCAGGCACATGCTTCACCGTGCTGCATGACCACATCATCAGCAAGGCTGCAAATACCGTCAGAGCGTCAATCAGTTTCCGCATGGCGATCCGTCGGGGTTCAGACCCGCAAGGGAGCGCAGATAGAGCAACGCCTCCGGGCCAAGGTTAAAAAGAAGATCAAGTATGCTCAGTCCGCCGATAAAACCGAGTTGTGCCTGTCGCACCTGATAGTAAGGTACCATGTCAGGTTCGGCTGATGCCGGAGCAGGGGAGCGGTCGCTCATAACCACCTCCGAAGGCTGTCCGAGCAATTTCATCACAGTTGCCGTTGTAGCCTCGATATAGCCACACAACCCCTGAAACCTGTCAACCGTACTCCGGTCGAAAAACATTGCGAGATTCGGAAAGTAATGCTCAAAAAACGGCGTTCTGCCATACGCGCTCTCCAAAGTCACGCGATGCACATGCCACCAGTCGCCATGTTCCGAAAGCACGGTCTGCCTCATGCCCGCCTCCCCGGCCTCATGCCGGCGGCTCACAGGCACAGTCAGCGAAAGGCGCCCTCTCACATCGGCGATATCATACCGGTGCGTGCCCTTGTCACGCTTATTCCAGTGCCCCATGCCTCCTATATGCACACGATCACCCTTTATCGCCTCGACCCACCACGGGATCGGAGCGAAAAGACGCGGCTGAAGACATATGGGTTCAGACATGACAGAGATTACTTGTCGGGGTTTGCATCCTTGAATATGCGGTTCCAGCGTATGCCGCCGTTGAAGATCGAGCGGTCCTTGTCAAACGACACCAGTACTCTCCACGGCGTACCCACGATATGGTCCTCGGGAACGAAGCCCCAGAAACGCGAGTCGAGCGAGTTGTCGCGGTTGTCGCCCATCATGTAGTAGTAATCCATCCTGAAAGTGTAAGTGTCGGCAGGTTTTCCGTCGATATACACCTTGCCGTCAGCACGCATCTCCGCTGTCGGGTTGTTCTCATACACCCTTATCGGACGCTCATAGAGAGCCCAGTTCTCAGGCGTGAGCTCCACAGTCATCCCCTTCGAGGGAATGAGTATGCCCTGCTCTCCGCCATAATTCATCAATGTCCAGTCAGCTGAAAGTTTCTCAGGGAAAAGCCCCTCGCCAGTCTGCGGCACAGTCTGTGCAAGCACAAGAAAACCGGGAAGACTCTGTAGTTTTTCAGTCATGGATCCGGTCATGGGCGACATATAGATCGGAGGCACCGAACCATCGTCGTTTACTTTGAATCCCATCGAAGCAATATTGTTGATATCACGTTGCCCCACAGGTATGTGATGTCGGTCGTCCACTGCCACATCAAGTTCCTCCCAGGCCTGCTCGGTCATAGGGCCGCTCATCTGGAAATAGTAATTGAATTGCACGTTGTCAGGCTGCTCCTGAGCCACACCGTCGATATAGATCACACCGTCAGCGATTTTCAGGCGGTCGCCGGGCAGACCCACACAACGCTTCACATAATTTTCGCGGCGGTCGACAGGGCGGTAGATCTGTTCGCCGAAGACCTCCTTGTTACCGAGAACTGCACTGCGGCCATATGTGTTCACGAGTGTGTAGTAATCGGGATTCTGTACCTTCGACATGATTGTGTCGCCGGCAGGGAAGTTGAAGACCACAATGTCGCCGCGCTCCACATCGCGCTGCCCCTTCAGGCGGTGATAGGGTAGCGACGGACTGTCGAGGTAACTCTTGCCGAGCCCGAAAGGAAGCTCATTATGCACAAGAGGGAAGTTTACCGGAGTCATCGGCACACGAGGCCCGTAGACCGTCTTGTTCACAAACAGGTAATCGCCCGTGAGCAATGTCTTTTCAAGCGACGACGACGGTATCTGGTAGTTCTGCCCGAGAAAAGCAAACACGAAGTAGACGAGTATGAGTGCGTAGACAATAGCGTCGACCCAGCTCATAATACTTCTGAGATCCTTGTTTTTACTCTTCTTCCACCACGTGAATGGTATATAGCCTGTGATATAGATGTCAAAAAGAAGAGCCAGACCGAGGATAAGCCACCAGTTGCCCATCCATGCCACCCACAGCGTATAGATGAGGGCAACGAGGCCAACCCTCACCCATCTCGTGGTGCGGGTAGCGGCAATGCGCTCCTTCAGTGTCTCGGGAGCTTTACTTTCATTTTTAGTATTTTCCATCCTCAATATTTTTCCGCAGTGGAATGTTTCTGTCATCGTAGGGACGCACGGCTCGTGCGTCCTGAAGAATTTTTACAACACATCAAGCAGCTTGCCGTCGGCAACAAGATGGCGCATAAACGCGCTCATTTCCACAAACCCCTTCACTTCGCCTTTGCCGATCCACTCGGCGGCGACAACAGCGCCGAGGGCAAATCCCTCGCGGCTGTGGGCACGGTGCTCGAGAGTGATCGTGTCAACCTCCGACTCCCATGTGATGATATGGGTACCCGGCACCTCGCCCTCGCGCTCATGGGCTATATAGAGACAGTCTTTACCGGCTTCGGCATCCTCTGTCCAGCCCTCCATGCCGGGAGTGCGGTCTACGATATCCTCGGCAAGCGACCGGGCGGTGCCGCTCGGATGATCGAGCTTGTGGATATGGTGTATCTCCTTCATCGACGGAGTGTAGACACCGGGTACCGAAGCCATGAGGCGCGCGGCGTATTTGTTGATCGCAAAAAACAGATTCACACCGAGACTGAAATTCGATGTCCAGAAGAGTGTGCCGTCGCTGGCGACGATATCCTCCTTGACCTCATCGATACTGTCGAGCCATCCGGTAGTACCTGAAACCACAGGTATGCCGAGCTCCATCAGGCGGCGGTAGTTGCCGATAGCAGCCGTGGGAACACTGAACTCTATCGCAACCTCGGCATTTTTAAGTCCTGACTGATCCCAGCCGTAGGCCTCGTCGCCCGATGCCGGATCCACGATAGCGGCGATTTCATGTCCGCGGCTGAGTGCTATTTTCTCTATGGCGTGACCCATGCGGCCGTAGCCTATAAGCGCGATCTTCATACCTCTTATGCTTTTTTATCTAATTTCAATCATACGGTGCGTCTGGAGCGACAGACGCCACTCTGGTGACCGGAGTATCATCTCGACCGTTTCCTTTACGTTCTCGCCCGAACAAGGCTGCAAAAAACGGTTCTTCGTAGCAAACCGTCCGGCGATCTCCTTCAGCTCACTCTCGTCCTGCCCGGTATAGACCAGCTTCAGCTCCGAAGCACGCTCCGCGACAGAAGCGTCAACAGAGTAGGGGGGAAGTGCCTCTTTTTTGGGAGAACATGTGATCCAGTCGACATCACCCTTTATCGGCCGGGTACCGTTAGTCTCCACATGCACGCGGCGGCCGGTGCGGTGTATCGCCTCGGCAAGCTCGGTCAGATCATAGAGCGAAGGCTCTCCGCCGGTCACCACAACAATACCTGCCCCGTATCTGTTCACCTCCTCCACGATCTCCTCCACATCCATAGGTGTCGAGGCCGAGTGATCGGTATCGCAGAAAGAGCAACGCAGATTGCAGCCCGACAGTCTCACAAAAACCGCCGCGCTGCCGGTGTGCATCCCCTCGCCCTGCAG
>JAIDKP010000464.1 GCA_029051445.1 Muribaculaceae bacterium
ACAACCTGCTGCTCGAGGAAGTTTGTGTCGCCCGGATCGAGGATGTTGACTTTGCGCATCATCTGACGCACGATAACCTCAAAGTGCTTGTCGTTGATCTTCACACCCTGCATGCGGTACACGTCCTGGACTTCGTTGACGATGTAGTCCTGGACGGCTGTCGGACCCATGATGTTAAGTATGTCGGTGGGTGTGATGGCACCGTCGGAGAGCGGTGTGCCTGCACGCACATAGTCGTTTTCCTGAACGAGTATCTGCTTCGAGAGGGGCACAAGGTATTTCTTGATGTCGCCGATCTTTGGAGTGACGGTGATCTCGCGGTTGCCTCGCTTGACTTTTCCGAAGTTGACCTCTCCGTCGATCTCGCTGACAATGGCGGGGTTGGACGGGTTGCGTGCCTCGAAGAGCTCGGTGACACGGGGCAGACCGCCGGTGATGTCGCCGACACCTCCGGCAGCACGCGGGATGCGCACGAAGATCTCACCGGTCTTGACGGGCTCGCCGTCGTTGAGCATGAGGTGGGCGCCTACAGGGAGGGCGTAGGTCTTGATGATGTTGCCCTCTTTGTCGACGATCTGTGCCTCAGGTACTTTGGTGCGGTCTTTGCTCTCGATGACGATCTTCTCCTGAAGACCCGACTGCTCGTCGGTGTCGACACGGTAGGTGACGTTCTCGATGAGGTTGTCATATTTGATTGTACCGCCGACCTCGCTGACAATAACTGCGTTGAAGGGGTCCCACTCGCAGATCACGTCGCCCGGCTTGACCATGTCGCCCGGCTTGAAGTAGAGTTTGGAGCCGTAGGGAATGTTGGCCGATGTGTACATGATCTTTGTCTCGGGATCGAGGATGCGGAGCTCGCCGAGTCGTCCGATGACGCGCTCGACATTTTTGCCAGTTGCATCCGACACTTCGTCGGTTTCGACGGTGCGGAGCTCCTCGATTTCAAGCAGACCGTTGTATTTGGAGGTCACGTTGGAGACGGCGGCGATGTTTGAAGCGACACCACCGACGTGGAACGTACGGAGTGTAAGCTGTGTACCGGGCTCACCGATAGACTGTGCCGCGATCACGCCGACAGCCTCGCCCATCTGTACCATGCGGTTGTTGGAGAGGTTGCGGCCGTAGCACATCGCGCATACGCCTTTTTTGGACTCGCAGGTGAGTACCGAACGGATTTCCACTGACTCGATGGGCGACGCGTTGATGCGGTCGGCTGCCTCGTCGGAGATTTCCTCGCCTGCAGCCACGATGATCTCGTTGGTCTGCGGGTCGATGATGTCGTGCACCGATACGCGTCCGACGATGCGCTCGCCGAGCGATGCGACAACTTCGTCGTTGTTCTTGATCTCACGGCATACGAGTCCGCGGAGTGTTCCGCAGTCATGCTCGTTGATGATGACATCGTGGGCGACGTCGACGAGACGACGTGTGAGATAACCAGCGTCGGCAGTCTTAAGAGCGGTATCGGCAAGACCTTTACGCGCACCGTGTGTCGAGATGAAGTACTCGAGCACCGAAAGACCTTCCTTGAAGTTTGCAAGAATCGGGTTTTCGATGATCTGGCCTCCTTCGGCACCGGCTTTCTGAGGCTTGGCCATAAGACCACGCATGCCTGCGAGCTGACGGATCTGGTCTTTAGAACCACGGGCACCGGAGTCAAGCATCATGAAGACTGAGTTGAAGCCCTGGTTGTGGGCTGTCATCTGCTTCATGAGTATGTCGGTGAGCTTTGAGTTGACGTGTGTCCAGATATCGATGATCTGGTTATAGCGCTCGTTGTTGGTGATGAATCCCATGGAGTAGTTGTCCATGACTTCCTGCACCTGACGGTAGCCCTCGTTGACGATCTCTTCTTTCTCGGCGGGGATGATGACATCGCCAAGGTTGAATGACAGACCTCCGCGGAATGCCATGTAGTATCCGAGGTTCTTGATGTCGTCGAGGAACTGTGCCGAGCGGGGGATACCGCATCTTTTGATGACGCGGCTGATGATGTTTCGGAGCGACTTCTTTGAGAGGATCTCGTTGACGTATCCGATTTCTTTGGGCACGTACTGGTTGACGAGTATGCGTCCTACCGAAGTCTCGACAAGGTGCTGTATGGGATTGCCTTCGGCATCGACGTCATCTACCATTACCGAAACCGGTGCATGGAGTGTCACGCGGCCTTCGTTGTAGGCGATCTCTGCTTCCTCAGGGCCGTAGAACTTGAGTCCTTCGCCTTTGTCACCGGGACGGAGCTTGGTGATGTAGTAGAGACCTAGCACCATGTCCTGCGAGGGGACGGTGATGGGGGCTCCGTTGGCGGGGTTGAGGATGTTGTGCGCACCGAGCATGAGCATCTGTGCCTCAAGCACGGCTTCGTTTCCGAGGGGAAGGTGTACGGCCATCTGGTCACCGTCGAAGTCGGCGTTGAATGCCGTACATGCGAGCGGGTGGAGCTGGATTGCCTTTCCTTCGATCATTTTGGGCTGGAAGGCCTGTATGCCGAGACGGTGAAGTGTCGGGGCACGGTTGAGCAGGACGGGGTGTCCTTTCATCACATACTCGAGGATGTCCCATACAACCGGCTCTTTGCGGTCGACGATTTTCTTTGCCGACTTGACCGTCTTGACTATGCCGCGCTCGATGAGCTTGCGGATAACGAACGGCTTGTAGAGTTCCGCGGCCATGTTTTTGGGGAGACCGCACTCATGCATCTTGAGCTCAGGGCCTACGACGATAACTGAACGTGCGGAGTAGTCGACACGTTTACCGAGAAGGTTCTGACGGAAACGTCCCTGCTTGCCTTTGAGCGAGTCGGAGAGCGATTTGAGAGCTCGGTTGGCATCGGTCTTTACGGCCGTCGACTTGCGCGAGTTGTCGAGAAGTGAGTCCACTGCTTCCTGAAGCATGCGTTTCTCGTTGCGGAGAATCACATCGGGAGCCTTGATCTCGATGAGTCGCTTGAGTCGGTTGTTTCGTATGATGACACGACGGTAGAGGTCGTTGAGGTCGGAGGTGGCGAAGCGTCCGCCATCGAGTGGGACGAGAGGACGGAGCTCCGGCGGGATG
>JAIDKP010000465.1 GCA_029051445.1 Muribaculaceae bacterium
ACATATAGCATACTACCGTCAACACGCGCGACAATACCGCCGCCAACAGCGTTGAGAAACCTTACTCTGTCTCCTACTTTTGCTTTTGCCATTTAGATAGAAATCACTGAATTGTTACTTCGCGATCTTTTCACTCCATGTACCCGTCAGAGTCAACCGACCATCGGCCTGCGACACCAGCCCGTTTTTCATCAGAAACCCCACGGCCTTCTTGAAATCCTTTTTGCTGCACTGCAGTACCGACTTGATCTCCTCGGGAGTCGACGAGTCGCTCAGCGGCATCGTGCCGTTCGCCGCATCGGCAAGATAATAGATCTTCTCCGCGAGCACCTTCACACGCGATGCGGCATCCGGGCCGGGGCTGAGATCGATCTTCCCGTCAGGACGCACCTGTCTTACATGCGCGTCTATTGTCTCACCGACCTCGATAGCCTCATAGACATCACTGTCATAGATAATACCCTTGAAAAGATTGTCGACTATCACACGATATCCGGGATCTTCGTGACGAAGCACAAGCGCCCTGACATTATCCCCCCTCTTGTATCTGGGAATCTTGTTCCCGAGAAACTTATCGATCTTGGTAGATGCTGCGACACGCTTGGTTGCAACATCAAGATAGACATACACCGGATAGATGCCGCCGCGCAGCATACGGCTCTTCTGCTCGCTGAAAGGAACCAGAAGATCCTTGCCCGAGATACCCCAGTCAAGAAAAGCACCGATCTCATTCACCTGCGACACCTGAAGAAAAGCAAACTCGCCCACTTTGGCATACGGACGCTCTGTCGTCGCGATAAGACGATCCTCACTGTCGGTATATATAAACACATCGACTTCATCTCCGATATTCACCGAAGATTCCACATACTTTTCAGGAAGAAGTATCTCGACTCCATTTCCGCCATCGAGATAAACTCCGAAATCAACCCTCTTTACAACCGTCAGACGATTGTATTGTCCGATATTTACCATATAATCGTTAAATAATACTCCTGTTTCATATTATAACAACAAAGATACACCTTAAGGTCGATTTACCTAAAATTAATCAAATTTGTTTTCACCATTTACTCCCAAACAATCTTAATCATTTTAAATTAATATATTTTAACTCACATACAAAGTGTTGATATATAGAATATTTACCCCCCCCCATAAAGTTTTTCTTCAATTTTACACCTTGAAAATTACTTAAAACACTAAACAAAACTTAAATTTGCGACAGATCGTACACAGATCCGACTGCCATGACCGAATAAAATCATAATATCATAATAAACTATAAATCATTTATTAACCATAAAAATCACTATTCTTGTGTTAACACGCCAATTCCTCAAACAAGCGGCAATGATGCTTCTTGTAGCCCTGATGGGCATTAGCGTTGCGACAGCGCAGACCGGCACCCTCACTGGTGTCGTAGTGGATCAGAACAAAGATCCATTGACAGGCGCGTCAGTGGTTGTATCGGGCACCGACAAGGGCACGATGACCGACATCGACGGTAACTTCACACTCACCAGCCTCTCTAACGGTGCTAAAATCGTAGTTTCATTTATAGGCTACGACTCAAAGACAATCATCTACAACGGACAGAAAAACGTAGAGATCGTACTTAATGAGAACGCGACAATGCTCGATGAAGTCATTGCCGTTGCCTATGGCACGCAGAAAAAGTCCACCTTCACAGGAGCTGCAACGACAGTCAAAGGCAATGACATCGAAAAGGTCCACGGTACAGGATTTGCCGAGGCACTTCAGGGCATGAGCGCAGGTGTAGGCGTTTCAACTCCTGCAGGCAACCCGGGCGCCGACACACGCATCCAGATCCGAGGCATCTCCTCCATGTCGGGAAAATCCGATCCTCTGATCATCGTCGACGGCATGCCCTATGACGGCAATCTCACCCAGATCAACCAGAGCGACATCGAGAACCTCTCGGTGCTTAAGGATGCCGCAGCAACCTCGCTTTACGGTTCACGTGCTGCCAACGGTGTCATCATGATCACCACAAAAAAAGGCAAGACAGGCAATGCCACCGTCAATGTGCGTGCCGGATGGGGCACATCAGACAACGCCGTGAAAAACCCCAACAAGTCCAACCCCTACCAGCAGCTCGAAAACCGTTGGTACGCTTACTTCTACGACGGTTACTACGAAGACGGAATGTCTATGCAGGAGGCTGGAGACTACGCTTCGTCAATGGCACAGGAGCAGATG
>JAIDKP010000466.1 GCA_029051445.1 Muribaculaceae bacterium
GGACAAGGAGTGATTCTCTCCCACGCCGAACAGGAAGTGCTTGAGTTGATCGAAAAAGCCGATATGCCTGTGGCCTCGACACTGCTCGGCCTGTCGGCAGTGCCGTCGGCACACCCGCTCAACAAAGGCATGGTAGGCATGCACGGAAACCTGAGCGTCAACGTGTGCACCAACCGCGCCGATGTGATCCTCGCTGTAGGCATGAGATTTGACGACCGTGCGACCGCAAACCTCGAGACATATGCACGGCAGGCACAGATCATACACATCGACATCGATGCTTCGGAGATAGGAAAACTCATACACCCTGTGGTTCCGATCCATGCCGATGCGAAACAGGCGCTCCGTGCTATAATCGAACGCATCAGCCCGGCCACCCACACACACTGGATAGAATCATTCGTACAGATCGACCAGGCCGAACAGGAAATGGTCATAAACAACCAGCTGTACCGTGCTCCGGGATCCACAATATCCATGGGTGAGGTCGTACGCAAAGTCTCGGACGCGACAGGCAACGATGCAATTATGGTTACCGATGTAGGCCAGAACCAGATGTTCGGCGCGAGATACTTCCGGTTCTCGTCACCAAGGAGCTGCATCACATCCGGCGGACTCGGTACGATGGGATTCGGTGTTCCGGCAGCAATCGGAGCCAAGCTCGCCGTTCCAGACCGTCAGGTCGTAGTGTTTGTCGGCGACGGAGGATTTCAGATGACAATGCAGGAACTCGGCACAATCATGGAGAACGACATACCGGTTAAGATCGTTATCCTAAACAACGACTTCCTCGGCAATGTGCGCCAGTGGCAGGAGCTGTTTTTCAACAACCGTTTTTCCTACACTCCGATGCTGAACCCCGACTTCATAAAAATCGCATCGGCCTACGGTATTGAAGCTGAAAACGTTTCCGACCGCTCGGAACTCGATGGAGCCATCGATCGAATGCTGAGCCACAAAGGAGCCTATCTGCTCAATGTCAACATCGATCCGGCCGACAAAATATTCCCCATGATTCCAATAGGAGGCTCGATCGATAAAATGCTTCTCGCACCGAACTGTCTCTATGAAATCCCCGTATTCCGTTGATTCCGCAACTATGGAAAAACAACTTTTCACCATCACTGTCTTCTCAGAGAATACAGTCGGAATTCTCAGCCTCATTGCAGTGGTCTACACACGCCGCAACATCAACATCGAGAGCATAGGCGCCAGCCGCACCTCGATACCGGGCGTGATGAAGACAACCGTGACATGCTACGCCGACCGCGCCATCATGGAAAAGATTGTGGCACAGATCGAAAAAGAGATCTACGTCATCAAGGCATATCTTTATACCGACGAAGACATCATCTGGCAGGAAGTGGCTCTTTACAAAGTCGCGACATCATGTCTGCTCAACGAGGAATTTCTTGAGAAGATCATACGACGTCACAACGCACGCATTCTTGACATAACCGAAGACTATACCGTCATAGAGAAGTCGGGACACGGAGACGAGACCGAAGCCCTCTTTGATGAACTGAAAGACTACGGAATACGTCAGTTCGTAAGGTCGGGACCTGTGTGTGTGACAAAAGATCCCGTCGAGCATGTGACTGAATACCTGGCACATCGCGATGCATTCAAAAAAGATAACAATTAAATAAACGAAATAACGTTCACTATGGCAAAACTGAATTTTGGAGGCGTGGAGGAGACTGTTGTCACCCGCGACGAATTTACACTTGAGAAAGCCCGCGAAGTACTTAAAGACGAGACCATCGCCGTCATAGGCTATGGCGTGCAGGGGCCTGGACAGAGCCTCAACCTCCGCGACAACGGCTTCAACGTCATCGTCGGACAGCGCCCAGGCAAGACCTACGACAAAGCCGTCGCCGACGGATGGAAACCGGGCGAGACACTCTTCGGTATCGAGGAGGCATGCCAGAAAGCAACAATAATCATGTGCCTGCTTTCCGACGCAGCTGTCATCTCGGTATGGCCCACCATCAAGCCATGTCTCACCGCCGGAAAGGCACTCTACTTCTCCCACGGATTCGGCATCACATGGAACGACCGCACCGGCGTGGTTCCCCCTGCCGATGTCGACGTGATCATGGTGGCTCCGAAGGGATCAGGCACATCGCTCCGCACCATGTTCCTCGAGAACCGCGGCCTCAACTCGTCGTATGCGGTTTATCAGGACTACACCGGCCGCGCGCTTGACCGCACCCTGGCAATAGGTATCGGCATAGGTTCAGGATATCTTTTCGAAACGACATTCCAGCGTGAGGCTGTCAGCGACCTCACCGGTGAGCGCGGCTCGCTCATGGG
>JAIDKP010000467.1 GCA_029051445.1 Muribaculaceae bacterium
CCGCCATCAAGTCTCGAACGTCAAAATTTTGTCGGGCTATTCAGAGCGAAATTTTGCACTTCGTTCTTGAATCTTCACGAGGACGTAAAAGCATACTATCGTTCAGTCACTCCACAACGGCAGCATATCCTCCATTGCGCGACATGCGTATCTTGATCCTGTCGCCTTTCTGCACTTTACGGGTATTCCTGACATAATGCATGGCCTGTCGCGGAGCATTCACACCATCCTCATACGATGTGAGAGTGTATTCCTTATCGCCAAGGAAGTCAAGCGAGACCTCAAAATCCCTCCACATGTGATCGCCGTTGCACATTCCTCCTATATACCACTTGTCCCCCTTACGCTTTGCCACAACGACATACTCCCCCGCTTTAGCCTCAAGAGCCAATGTCTCATCTGATTCCACCGGAATACCAGCTATGAAACGAGTAACGTCATCGTTAGCGTAATACAGCGTGGGGTTATCAGCAAGCATCTGCAAGCCGGTCTCAAAGACCACAAAAAGCGCCATCTGGTAGGCACGGGTACCAATCGACCCCGAATTAGGACGCTCACATCTGTATGTTTCAGGCTGATAGTCAAGCATTGCGCCGGGTGTATAATCCATCGGGCCTACCGCGTTGCGCAAAAACGGAAGATAAAGGCTATTGGCAGGAACGCATCCCCCCATCTGCTCCATACCGCGCACCCCCTCATAAGAAAGCACGTTGGGATATTTGTATTCAAGACCCGCCGGCTTGAATGACCCATGAAAATCAACAAAGAGCTTATTCTCCGCTGCTTCTTTGGCCACACGCTCATAAAAATCAACCATCCACTGGTCACTGCGGTCCATAAAGTCAATTTTGACTCCTGCGACTCCCATTTCGGCGTATTTCCGGAACAATTCAAAATTATTCTCAACCGTAAGCCATGTCAGCCACAGTATCACACCGACGTTTTTCTCCTTGCCATAAGCAATAAGTTCCTTCAAATCAAGATTTTCATTGGGCGTATAGGGGTCGCGTGTCGACATCGCCCATCCCTCGTCGAGAAGCACATAGTCCACGCCGTATTCCGACGCAAAATCAATAAAATACTTGTAGGTCGGAGTATTGCAACCGGCTACGAAGTTCACATCCGTACCATAGGGAACCGCTCCATTCCACCACTCCCACGTTGTAGTTCCGGGACGAATCCAAGAGAGGTCAGAAACCGCCGAAGCATCGGCAAGGCATGCCGTCATATTATTTTCGACAATCTGCCTGTCGTCGGTCGTGATTACAAAATATCGCCATGGTAAGGCACGCTTCCCAGACGTGCGTGCGATGTAATCGGCTTCTTCCACGATCTTCACACTGCGATCACCCTGTGGCTCAAACTTCAAAGGCACTTTCGGGAACACCGAGCACAAGCGGTCGGACACCTCTTCATCAGGAACAAGAAACATTGCAGGATAATCACCCAAAGCCGACTCGCTTATCAGGATTTTAACCCCTTTGTCGGCCTCGACAAGCAACGGCAAAAGGGTCTTTTTCTCACCGGAAACATTCCAGTCATCGGATTTAAGATGCACATAGCGCTCCTCATAGGCCGTCTTAAAACCTCCCGACTGCTGACCATGCAATATATAACCTTCCGGGAGACCCACACCGAAGCACTCATCGCTCACGTCAACCGAGCCCTTGACATCTGTAATGAAACGATAAGCCGCACCGTTGTCAAAAACCCTCCACTCAACCGAGTAGCCACCCTTAAACTTCAGAAGAAGCCTATTATATACATTGTCGATCGCCGATGACTTAAAAGCTACAGCGGGAATAAGCTTCTCTGACACCGATTCGCGCGAGACAGACTTTACCGACGGCTTTCTCCCAAACTCACGATCGCCGACCGAGAGTGACATATACCCGTCATCAAGCAATACCGCGCCATCAAGATTTACTGCATATGAGATCCTATCCGACACATCCACATTCACCGCAATCCGACCATCGGGAGATGTCACAGTATAAGACTTGGCAGCCGCTCCTGCACATGAAAGCGCCAAACCCGCAAGCAACAACTGAATTTTTTTCATAACTGACTATTTATTGTGATATTGATTTTAACCAAAGATACGTAATCCGACATAAATCCGCCACAGCCATATGTCCACATCCCAGACAATGGTGTCTATTTTTATGTCAATATATCAAACATGGGGCCCGCAATCAACAAAGCACCTGTAAGATCGACAACTTTGTCACGAAAATAAACAAACAAAACTTGACACATACATTTTACCGTACTACTTTAGCAGCGCAAAAAGGAGACACCGCAACCAGTTGCCTCCGTAAAGCAAAGTCGAAACCACGACTAAAGAAATACAGCAGCCGACAGCGACCGACGGCACGGCACCATCCCGGATAGTCATAGGCGGCAGCTGAAAAAAAAATAAGCCAAGCCCCCATTGTGATAATGGCACTTTGGTTTAGTTATTAGTGATTAGGTTTATTGATTAGGTTTATTGATCAGATAAGGGTGCGCAAGCACAACAACGGCTTACGCACCCTTATTATTAAAAACCTCGAAAGCCAACATCACCTATTTCATACGAACAGTCAAAACTCTCCACCTACTAAATATAAGAAAATGAACAACTACATAAAAATAACTCTGTCGCTTGCACTCGGCATGACACCCGCAGCAATAGCAGCATCGGCTGTACAGGAATGCCCGGCCGATATGGTTGCTGCGGTTGCAAACACCGGAAGTCGCTACAGCAACACCCGGCGTCCGGCGGAATCCGACAGGTTGTTTCGCTCCGAAGCAGTCGAAGCACAGATCAAGCGAGTGAAGAAGCTCCTCAAGAATCCTAAACTGGCATGGATGTTTGAGAATTGCTTTCCAAACACTCTGGACACAACTGTTCATTACCGCAAAGACGAAAACGGCAAGAACGAGACATTTGTATATACAGGCGACATACACGCAATGTGGCTTCGCGATTCCGGAGCACAGGTGTGGCCTTATGTGCAGCTTGCAAACAGCGATGCACACCTGAAGGATCTCATAGAAGGTGTCATACGTCAGCAGTTCAAGCTCATCAACATAGATCCATACGCCAATGCATTCAACGACGGCCCCACCGGAGGCGAATGGCAGAAGGATCTCACCGACATGAAGCCTGAAGTGCATGAGCGCAAATGGGAAATCGACTCGCTCTGCTACCCCATCCGCCTGGCCTATGAATACTGGAAAATCACAGGCGATGCATCTATCTTTGACAACGAGTGGCTCAAGGCAATCAACAACATACTTGAGACATTTGTGGCTCAGCAACGCAAAGAGAACGTAGGTCCATACCGTTTCCAGCGTCGCACCGAACGCCAGCTCGACACACTAAACAACGATGGCCTCGGCTCCCCGGTGAAGCCCGTCGGTCTAATTGTAAGCTGCTTCCGCCCGTCCGACGACGCCACAATGCTCCAGTTCCTCGTTCCTTCCAACTTCTTTGCAGTCTCGTCGTTGAAAAAAGCTGCAGAGATATTAAAGACAGTCAACAAGGATCAGGCCACAGCCGACCGCTGCCTGAACCTCGCTGAAGAGGTGCAGACCGCACTTGACAAATATGCCGTATATGACCATCCGGAATTCGGAAAGATATATGCCTTTGAGGTCGACGGATTCGGCAACCACAACCTCATGGACGACTCAAACGCACCCAGTCTTCTCTCACTCCCCTACCTCAGCGACATCGACGTAAACGATCCTATATATCAGAACACCCGACGCTTTGTGTGGAGCGACTCCAATCCCTACTTCTTCTCCGGAAAAGCAGGCGAAGGAATCGGCGGCCCTCACATCGGCTACGATATGGTGTGGCCAATGTCGCTCATCATGAAAGCTCTGACATCAACCGATGATCAGGAAATCGCACAGTGCATCCGCACTCTGGTCAATACCGACAACGAGACAGGTTTTATGCATGAGTCATTCCACAAAGACAATCCTGCTAAATTCACCCGCGAATGGTTTGCATGGCAGAACACACTCTTCGGAGAACTTCTGCTAAAGCTTGTAAACCAAGGCAAGACAGACCTGCTAAACTCAATATGACGCCCCTCCCTCAGAGAAATCAAACAAAAGAAAACTAAACCAGAACCAAGTTTATATAGATAAATAAGATGTTACAATTTCTCTAATGCTGTTTATCCAGCCGCGAGGACCGATAAATGGCGACTGAAATTCAAGGTAATTGATTTCTATGGTTGAGAGTAGAGGAGTGTCCGGCGAGGACGCTCCTCTATCACTTTTATCAAAAGTATCTGTATTGAAAACCGACTAAAACAATTAAACCCCGGGACAAATGAAAATATACAACATCGCTATCGGCATCACAGCTGCCACATTTACTCTTGCCGCCTGCATGAGCAGTGAGTCGGAAAGAGTGACCGACTACGTCAATCCGCTTCTCGGCACAGCGACACTGTGGGATCCTGACGATCTCGGCTACGAGCGTCACCAGGCAACACGCACATGGGGTGCCGAAGTGTTCCCCGGTGCCGCACTACCCAACGCCATGGTGCAGCTCACACCACAGACCATGTGGCATGCAGGAGCCGGATATCAGTATGAAGACAGCACGATACTCGGATTCGCGCACTCCGCAATGGGACACTGGAATCTCATGGAACTGCCCATACTGCCCGTGACAGAAAACTTCACAGCCGACGACTACGCGTCGGGCTTCAGCCACGACAACGAGTCGGCACGTCCAGGCTACTACCGTGTGTATCTTGACCGCTACGGCGTAGATGCCGAACTCACCTCCACACTACGTGCCGGCTACCACCGCTATTCTTTCGGCAAGGACGACGCACGCCGCCTGCTCGTCAACGTGGCTCATGCGCAAGGACCGGTGCGCGACTGGGCAATCGACAAGGTGGCCGACAACGCATTTGCCGGTCATCAGGGCGGCTTCCACTACTATGCCGTGACCAGCCAGCCGATCGACTCGATAGCCTTATTGCCAAGCTCCCGTGAAAATGGCGTGCCGGTAGCTGTGGTCGACTTTATGGACAACAAATCTCCCGAACCACTTGAAGTGAAGATCGGAGTATCATACGTCAGCATAGAAAATGCCCGACACAACCTTGAGACCGAGATGCTCGACAAAGATTTTGCAACAGTGTATGCCGAAGCCGACGAAGCCTGGGAAAAGCTGCTGTCCAAAATCAAAGTCGAAGGATCGACCGACCGTTACCGCAACATTTTCTACACCACACTCTACCGCGCATCACTCATGCCCCGCCTCGAGAGCGATGCCAACGGCCAGTACAGAGATGCCCGCGGCATGACAGTAGCTGCCGACAGCTTCCGATACTACTCAAATCCCGCATTCTGGGACGTACACAGAAACCAGCTCCCGCTCATCGCCATGCTGCAGCCCGATGTCGCCCGCGATATTATACGCTCCACAATCGACCGCGGGGAGAAGCAGGACGGCTATATACCGTCGTATTTCCACGGCGACCACGCACCCACATTTGTCATAGGGAGCTACAAGCGCGGAATAAAGGATTTTGACCTCCGACGCGCCTATGCACTTGCTCTCAAAAGCGCTACAGTGCCTGGTAAACACCACGCACGCCCATACCTCGACGAGTATATCGCCAACGGCTATATCGCCGATGAAAACATACCCGACTGTCCGTTTTACGAAGAGCACAAAGGCGGCGTGACCAAAACGGTGGAATATGCCTATGACGATTACGCCGTCGCACAGATTGCCCGAGAGCTGGGCGACACCGCCAGCTATGCCATGCTCATGGAGCGATCGGGCAACTACAAAAACGTATTCGACCCATCGACCGGATTCATGCGCGGCAGAGTCGACGGAGGAGCATGGATGACCCCCTACGATCCATATTATCCATATTTTCAACAGATGTACCGCGAGGCCAACGGATGGAACCAGCTGTTCTATGCGCCCCACGATCCGGAGGGACTGCTTGCACTTTATCCCTCCCCCGAAGCCATTGATGCCAAACTCGACTCCCTTTTCACCGAGCCATACATCGGTCTTGAAGTATCGAATCTCACCGGATTCATAGGTAATTATTGCCACGGCAACCAGCCCGGCCACAACATACCCTACACCTATTATTTCATAGGCAAGCAGGAAAAATCACAGGCCGTGCTTGACAGCATCATGGACCGCTTCTACGACATGGGACCCGAGCGGCTGGCCTACGGCGGCATGGACGACGCAGGCGAGATGTCGGCATGGTTTGTGCTCAACGCAATCGGCCTCTACACCTACTCCCCCGCCGATGCCGAGTACATCGTATCAGTTCCACTGTTCGACAAAGTCACTTTCAGTCTTCCTGAAAACACTTTCACAATAATCAGAGATGGCAACGGCAAAAAGATCGAAAAAATCACATACGGCGGCGAAACCGTCGACGGCTACTTCATCAGCCACGACCGCCTCGCACAAGGCGACACCCTCGTCATCACCACCCGATAAATTATCTTAAAACCGTTTATAGTACATCCATACCACACCCTGAATTGTTATATTTGGAGTATAGTCACTTTATTCCTCCAATTAATAAGATTTACATTATGACAAGGACATCTACAGCGATCATCACAGCGATCATCATCGGTGCGGCACTTGCATCGATAGGCCTGTTTATGCGTTCAGGCATAAACAACATCGCATTTCGCGACCGCGCCGTCACCGTGAAAGGACTTGCCACGCGCGAAGTGCAGGCCGACAAGGTCACATGGCCCATTGCCTTCACCACTCTCGGCGATAACCTCCCTTCGCTCTACGATCAGGTGACCGCGACCAACAAAGTAATCACCGAATTCCTCACATCCAACGGCATTGATCCCTCGGAAATCTCCGTCGGACAGACAACTGTTTTCGACCGCGATGCCGAGCGCTACGGCGCACGCACCCAACCCTATCGATTCACACTGACCTCTGTACTCGTCATATCCTCCGGCAAAGTCCCGATTGTAAAGGATCTGATCAAGCGTCAGGGTGAACTCATCAAGAAAGGTATCTCGATCGACACGAGCTATCAGTACCAGACAATATACGAGTTCACCGGACTGAATGACATCAAGCCGGAAATGATTGCCGAAGCCACCAACGCAGCACGCGAGGCAGCAGTAAAATTTGCAGAAGATTCCGACAGCAAACTCGGCAAAATAAAGACCGCAAGCCAGGGACAATTCTCCATCGAAGACCGCGACCAATACACCCCATATATCAAGACCGTGCGCGTTGTCAATTCAATCACATACTATCTTGATAACTGATCAACGCTTTAAAATAAAATTAGAAATATCGGGCCTCCTCCAACAGAAGTGTCCGATATTTTTTTGTCCCGGTTGTCTCATCAGAAACACACAAAGACTGCAAGCAAGATGTGGTTTCCCACCCGGCGGACATGCCCTACTATGGAATTCAATAGCGCAGCAGGGTCTTGCAATGATGACCGGTCCACACCTTCAAGCCCCTCCATGCCTGTCACCACTGTCAGCAATGACAGCCTCCTAGTATTCCGAGTATCAATAACGATGAAAATCCGCTGCCCCCAAAACTGATTCGATATGACAACCTGACTATCATACAAAAAATGGAGAGAATTTCCTGCTATGGAAACTCTCTCCGAGAGTAGCGAATCCGGGACTCGAACCCGGGTTTCCGCCGTGAGAGGGCGGCGTGCTAGACCACTACACTAAATCGCCATTCTTGTCGTTCAACAACCTCCGTTGTTCCTTTTGACACTGCAAAGATATACCCATTTTTTGTTCCATGCAAATTTTTGAGCAACTTTTTTCTCAAAAATAAGCAATACCAACATAACAGTCTATATCTTACCTTATTATCGAATAGCCAAACAACCCGTCGCGCATCGACAGATGGTATTTGCCACCGACTTTTGCCTTGTTATACTCTTTAAGACTGACAAGTCTCTCGGTTTTTAGGCTGTCAGGGGTCATCAGGTCAACATAGTAGACGTAATACTCCCCCGTCTTTATACGACGGCCATGACGCAACGTGCGATAGCGGTCACGCTTCTCGGAGTGCTTGCCTATGACTGCAGCTCCTACATCACGGGCACTTTCCTCTGGAGCACCATAATAGTTTCCGCCGATCAGCGCAAAAGCACCTATCCCACCCGCTACCACAAAGTGTATTACTGTAAGCTTCCATGTTTTTTCGACATCGAGCCACAC
>JAIDKP010000468.1 GCA_029051445.1 Muribaculaceae bacterium
GCCCCCTCCGAGGAGAGAGGATTGCTTTTATTCAGCGGTTTGTTGGCAAAACCGTGCGTTTCTATTTGGATTCTTCAGTTTGAATAAAGGCCGTCCCCGATCAGGACGGCTTTTTTTACTGTCGGAATCAAAGATTTGCATATACCGATAATTCTGCGCATATTTACAGTATAAAACGATCTCATAACCAGTATATATAATGAAATCATCGTTTATCGCATTTCTATGTATCGCCTGCTCTGCATCACTGAATGCCGAAGTTGGTAATCTGAAAGTCAACTATCTGAAAACACCATTGGGTGTCGATGATACTGCACCGCGCCTGCAATGGAGTGTGACAGATATCGCTCCTGAAACAGTGGAAGTAATTGTCGGTACCGACAGTGTGTCGGTAGCAAACGGCAATGGAGACATGTGGCGTTTCAACAAACCGGGCTACAGTACAGAATTTGTTGTTTATAAGGGTAAGACTCTCGAACCTTCGACATCCTACTACTGGCAGGTGATAGTGAAAGATGATGCCGGTAACACGGCCAAATCAGACGTAGCACGGTTTGAAACCGGACTAATGGGTAACTGGCATGGTTCATGGATAAGCGATTACAATAGCCGTGACGTGCAGGATGCACCATATTTCCGCAAGGCGTTTGACATCGGTAAGCCGGTCAAGTCTGCGCGACTATATGTTGCAACAGGTGGGCTGTCGGTTGTGACGCTCAACGGAAACCGTGTAGGGGATCATTTTCTTGATCCGGTCTATTCCAGATACGACCGCCGGAATCATTATCTTACCTACGATGTCACTTCAATGTTGCGGCGTGGTGAAAATGTCGCCGGAGTGGTGCTTGGCAACGGATGGTACAATCATCAGGCCAAAGCGGTGTGGGACTTCGATAACGCCCCATGGCGCAATCGTCCGGCATTCTGCATGGAATTGCACATAGAGTATGCCGATGGCTCGGATGAGATTGTGGCGACTGATCTTTCGTGGCGCACACGTGCCGGACTGGGATTGAAATATAACAATATCTACACCGGCGAACACTATGATTTCAATGCGGTGGAATCCGGCTGGGATCAACCTGGTTATGATGCGGCAGGGTGGCGCGGAGTAAAGTTGCGCAGCGCGCCGGCTCCTGTTGTGACTTCGCAGCAGATGGAGCCGATACGCAGAGTCGAGCGTATTTCGGCTGCTGATTTCAAGCAGCTGAACGACAGTACATATCTTTATGATTTCGGCCGTAATATGGCAGGTGTGGCAGAAGTGGATGTGAAGGGCATCAAGGACACGCGACTTATCGTGGCACATGGCGAGAGACTTCATCCTGACGGATCTCTTGATCAGTCGAATATTGATGTGTATTATCGTGGCGACAAGGCTGCAGAACCATTCCAGACAGATATTCTCGTGCTTGACGGAAGGCGTGACCACTTTATGCCTGAGTTCAGTTACAAGGGATTCCGTTATGTTCAGGTAACGGTAGAAGGTGAGGCTGATATTGACAGAAACAGTGTGACTGCGCATGAGACACATAGCGATGTGGCATCGCGCGGCAGCATAACATCATCAGATTCGATACTTGATGCTACGGTAAAGGCAGCCCGGAATGCTTATATATCCAATTTCATGGGGTATCCAACCGATTGTCCGCAGCGCGAGAAAAACGGCTGGACGGGTGACGGACATCTGGCGATAGAAATGGCTCTGTATAATTATGACGGTATCACCGTGTATGAGAAATGGCTTGCCGATCATCGCGACGAACAGCAACCAAACGGTGTCCTGCCTGATATTATTCCTACCGGAGGGTGGGGCTATGGCACTGACAACGGGCTTGACTGGACAAGCACGATAGCCATAATCCCATGGAATCTGTATCTGTTTTACGGTGATGACCGCGCATTGCGTGACTGCTATGAAAATATAAAGCGTTACGTCGGCTATGTGGATTCCAATAGTCCTGACCATCTCTCTGCCTGGGGACGTGGTGACTGGGTACCGGTCAGCACCGGGTCGAGTAAGGAACTGATGTCGTCGATCTATTTCTTCATAGACGCGGATATTCTTGCTAAGGCGGCCGCACTTCTTGGCAACGAAGAGGATTATAAGCGTTACTCTGAGCTTGCCAATGAGATACGTGGTGCGATCAATAACAAATATCTGGATCGCGAAAACGGTATATATGCGTCTGGTTCACAGACAGAAATGAGCATGCCTCTAATGTGGAAGATCGTACCTGACGATATGGTGGATAAAGTCGCTGCTAATCTTGCCAATAAGGTGAAAGACGCAAATTACCATCTTGATACCGGTGTACATGGTGCCAAGGCATTGCTTAATGCTTTGAGTGAGAACGGCTACGCCGATATTGCTTACCGTGTGGCGGTACAGGACACATATCCTTCATGGGGATGGTGGGTTGTAAACGGTGCAACATCTCTACTTGAAAACTGGGATCTTAACGCTACGCGTGATATCTCGGACAACCACATTATGTTCGGTGAGATAGGAGCGTGGCCCTACAAAGGACTCGGTGGTATCTTTCCGGATGAAAATGCTCCGGGATTCAAACATATAATTCTTCGTCCGGATTTCACTACCGGGCCTGACTCTTTTGAAGCACGCCACACATCGACTTATGGCGAGATCGTATCGGGATGGAAGCGAAAGGGACGTAAAGTTATCTACACGGCGGAAATTCCGGCCAACACAACAGCTACGCTCACACCTCCGGCTGGTGTGAAAGCAACCACAGAGCCCATCACACTTACGCCAGGGAAACACACCCTAACGTTTGAGCTTGACCGCAAGAGGAAATAATATAAAAAGGCTCGGCTACCAGATGGAAGGTGCCGAGCTTTTTTATTGACTGTTGTTGTCTGTAGCGGGTGATATCAGAGTTTCACTTTGACAGTCGAGCCTTCTTTGATCGTGCGGTCGAGGATTATGCGGCCGTCGGCCGTTGTGACCTTCACGTTGATCTTGTCGGCTGCCATGCGGTTGACATTGATAGAGAAGTCGCTGCCGAAGGCCTTAATGTCGGTCAGCGACATATCGTCCCATGAGGACGGAAGTGCGGGTGTCAGGTTGAAACTGCGGAGTCCTGTCGGGCGAATGCCGAAGAGTCCTTCGGTGAAGATGCGTGCATAGAGTGCGCTTTCGGTCGAGAGATGACGTTGGCTTCCTTCGGGCCATGCTTCGATGGGGTAGGGGACATGGTCACCGAGCAGACGTGTGGATGTGTAACTTTCAAGGAAAGGGAGAGCCTTGTCTGGGCGGCCTGCCTGGAATACTCCACGAAGTGCATAAAGTGTTGAACGATCCCAGAAAGTCTTGTCGTTGGCTTCGGTAAGAAGGCCGTTTTTGGTCCATAGGCGGGGAGAGAATAGTGCGTCGATTGTTGCATCGGAGCGGTCGTAGATGCCCATTGTGAGAGGAATGCATATCCATGCGCGGAGTATGTCGTTGCCTTTGTAGTAGGCATAGGTGTCGAAGCCTTCGACCGGTCCGGCAAAATATTTCTCCATGTTCTTGTGAAGCTCGGCGGCCTGCTTGCGGTAGGTGCGGGCTTTGGCTTTATCGATGCCGAGATCCTCGAGCAGGTAGGCGGTCGAGATCAGGGCGTCGTAGTAAAGCGAATTTGTGCAAAGGTTTGCCTCGCCCGAAGGGAATCGGCCTTCAAGCTCGTCGGAATCGGAGTTGACCACTCCATCGGCGTTGATTTTGTTGTGGCTGAACTCAAGGCACCACTCGATCAGCGGAAGCAGGTGGCGTGCTGTGGCGGCATTGCCGTTGGCAAGTGCGTAGCGCGATGCTCCGTAGGCGATCATGGCGGCATCGCCTCGGTCGCCTGCTGCGCTCCAGTAGTCATCGCCCTCGGCTATAATCGAACTGGGTATTGGTTTGCCCTCATCGTTCATGAAGCGTGCGAAGTGGTCAAATGAGCACTCTGCCGATTCGTTGGCATAGTCGTAGCCGGTGAAAGGGAAGAAGGGGTTGGCATACTCGGCCTGGTCATTGGCCCAGATAGCTGCATAATAGCTTTCGCCGCCGGGTCCCTGGAGCGGTCCGCCCTTGGTGGCGTAGATGCTCTCGCACACTCGCAACTTGGCAAAGTCCATGAGGCGGTTTATTGTGTCGTTGGGAGTCTTGAGTCTGAGAGATGAGGCAAGCTGGGATGCAAGTGCCTTGCGCTTGCCATATTCGTCTGCGGCGTTGAACTTGCTGAAAGTCTCGCCTTTTTTTGCAGCGGTGTTTATTGCCGAGAAATCTGTCGACTCACCGGGGGCAAGTGTCACGCCTGCCTTTCCCTCGCTTGTGAGACAGACAGTGAAGGGAGCGTCGATACCCTCGTCGGCGTTTGTGGTCAGTCGCTGATCGATAGCGGGAACTTCAAGTCTGACGGTATTTGTTCCGATGTTTTTTACTGTATAGTATTCTATGAATGCGCGTCCGTCGGTCGACGGGAAGTAGCGGCGTGTGAGTTCCAGCTTTCCCATGCGATTGCCGTTAAGTGTGCTTTCCACTTCGAGACAGCCGTCGGCGATGCGCACACGGCTGACTTGTTCTTTCATCGGGTTTCGGCCGATCATGATGTCGCGCACGATATCGTGGGTGATACGACGCTGGAAGCTTGCATGTGTATTGTTGGGGATGGTGCGTAGCATCGGGAAGACGAGCGATTTGTCTATGCCGAACGATCCGTCGGGGTTGATGCCGTAGCGAAGCACTGTGGCTATATGTTTGCCGGCCATTTCGATGTGGTCGGTGTGTCCGTAGGACGTGCTGTCGACATTCCATATGATCGCGTTTTCCGTGGGATCAAGAGTCCAGTATTGCCGTGCTCCGACCGAGAGGCTCGCGCAAAGCAGCAGTGGCAGCAGGATTTTTTTCATTGTTTTAAGGTGTGGTATATAGTGATTGGTTCAGTTTTTTGATGAGATCTGTTCGTAAAGATCAGGCACGCTGTCGTGAAGCCGACTCTCGAATGAATCGATATAAATGTCGGCTGCTTTGTCTTCTCCGGCCTGCTTCAGGCGGTTGGCTTTGTCACGCACACCGAGAAGAAATCCCTCAAGTTTCATCTGTGCGATTTTCTTTTGGGAAGCGAGACCGATGAAATCGTCGGCATCGGCTATGCCGCGTTCACGGGCGGCCGATTCACGCTTGGATTCTCCGGAACATGACAGGATTACTGAAACAGAGAGTGTCAAGGTATATGCAACAAGGCGTCTTAACATGTTAAATAGCTGTGGCTTATTGTTTGCGGGTGCGGTACCGGTCGAAAAAACTCAGGACGATTTCGCCTGTGTCAATATCTTTGCTGTGCCAGGAGTGGGGAGCGTCTTCAAGCTCATACAGCTCGACATCGCATCCCGACGGGGAGTCGGTGTAGAGATGCCGTATCACTTTGTGGGTCGCTTCAGGTCGGGTGACGACATCTTCTTTGCGATATGACTGGCAGCGGTTATTGGCGGCGACAGCTCCTACTGCTACCGGAACCGATACATATGGTCCCCAGCCGCCGGTGTTGCCGGGGTCGCCGTCCCACATCGACACTTTGTCGCCTGTGCCGTGGATCTCCATGAGCGGAACCGGTCGCGTGAGGCGGTTATTGAGAAATACATTGCAGAAAGTCAGTCCGGCAACCGAGGCATAAGCCTTGAATATGTCGGGCTCAGTGTAGAGCATCTGATAGATGATGTCGCCTCCATTTGAGCTGCCTGTGACAAATACGTTTTCAGTATCGAGGTCAAATTTCCGGCAGACCTCAGCTACAAGTGCTTTGATGAATGCCACATCGTCGCCCATGTTGTATTGTGTCGGATAGCCTACATTCCATCCTTCTTTGCCTTTAGAGTCAGGAAGTCCGTCGGGATAGCAGATTGCATATCCGTGGCGGTCAGCGGCCGCATTAAGGTCGGCGACCCAACGCCCATGAGAGCTGTAGCCGTGGATGTATAGGCATAGTGGTGCTCCCTTTTCAAGGCCTTCAGGCATATACATCCTGTAGGTTCTTGTAGTGTCGTTGAAATTGATGCGGCACTTTTCAGGCATTTCGTCGGAGTATGCAGCTATTGCGCATATGACAGCTATTGCCGCTGCTATCAGGCGTTTTGTCATGGAGTGTCTATCGGCGTTTAAGGATGAGTGATGCCCAGCCGGTATCGGCAGTGCTGCGGCTGTTCTCATATAGACCGAGTGGTGCGGCAGCTTCAAGCAGCATTTCGATATCCTGCTCATAAAAGCCGCTCAGGGCCATGATGCCGTCGGGCTTGAGATGTGCGGCATAGGCCTGGAGGTCGGCGAGAATGACATTGCGGTTTATGTTCGCAAGAAAAAAGTCGGCGGGTGCAACATCGGCGAGAGCCGATGCGTCGCCAAGGATGACATTGATCTCGCTGTGGCCGTTGAGTGCAACGTTTTCCACGGCGTTGTCCTTTGCCGGTGGATCGATTTCTATTGCCGTAACGGGAGATGCACCCCGCATTGCGGCAATGATTGCGAGAAGTCCGGTTCCGGTGCCCATGTCGATGACGCTCTTCCCGGTAATGTCGTTGTCGAGCAGGAAGCGCGCCATGAGTGAGGTGGTTGCATGATGTCCGGTGCCGAATGCCATTTTGGGATCAATTGTTATGTCAAGCGGGCAGATCGGGTAGTCTTTGTGAAATGAACTGTGTATCACGCATCGTCCGGCTACAACAATTGGCTGGAAGTAGTGCTTTTCCCATTCTTCGTTCCAGTCCTGTCCCTTGATTTCTTCTATCGAGTCTATAGAAGCAGAGATGCTTCCTGTAATATCGGCAAGTGACGCTGCGGTTTCAGCCGCAGTGTTGTTGTCGGCCAATTTTCGGGGAATGTAGGCGAGAAGTACCGACGCATCTTCCTGGTCGGTTGAAAAAGACTCGAATCCGGCAGGGGCGAGTAGCGATGCAAGTACGTCGGCTCCGTCGGCTATAGTGAAAGAAACACTGTCATCCATGCAGTGTTGCGTAGGCATGGATGACAGTTTAAAGCGGTAAAGTGTATAGTCGTTCATTTAAACAGTTTTCGTCAGAACAGATACCCTACAGTCAGTGTCCAGTAGTTGTCGCGTATCTTGCGGTTATATCCCGAATTAACGATCTGGGCCGCGCGTGTGCAGCCAAGGCTATATCCGGCTTTGACTTGAATGTGGCTTATCAGTGTCAGTCCGGCGCCAAAGTCCCATGCTATGTCGCCCTTGCGGCTGTTTATGCCGTTTACGTCCTTGTCCTTTGAGATCATATAGGAGAAGGAGGGGCCGGTGAAGATGAAGGGTGAAACGATGCGTCCGACAATCGGAAGGCCGAGTCCCCATTTCAGGTGAATTGGCACAGTGATGTAGTCGCGATTGTAGGAGAAGCTATTGTCATCGCCGGAGACTTTGCTTGTGCGGTGCAGGTAGAGCAATGAGCCCTGTACGGCTATCCCTACAACCGGAATGTTGAATTCGGCGGTTGCTCCTCCGGCGAATCCTACGCGGTTGGAAGATTCAAATGTCTTTTCAGAGAAGTGAAGTTTGTTGGCGGCGATACCGGCTTGAATACCCCATTTGAACTGCGCTGAAGCAGAAATGGCTGATGTGGCTATTACGATAGCAGCCACAAAAAGCATACGAAGTTGTTTCATAGTGTAGTAATAAATATTAAATGATATACATATCGCTTATTTGTCACGATGTGTGGGTGGAAGCGATGAGACAATTGTGTCGCGTATACTGTCGATGAGATCCTGACAGTGCTCTGACTCGGGAGCCGGCACCGGGGGATGTATCGTCAGAGTTATGTGTCCCCAATGTGGCATTTTGCTCTTGCGTGACATTACTTCATAGGCACCGTCTATTGTGACAGGTACTATGGGTAGATTGAACTCAGATGCCAGCATGAACGCTCCTCTCTTGAAACGGCCGGTTTTTCCGGTCAATGTGCGTGATCCCTCCGGGAAAACTACAAGCGACATACCGTCTTTCAGCTGTCGCTCGGCGTTCTCGATGGTCTGCCTGACAGCTTGTGGGGTGCTTCGGTCAACCATGATATGTCCGGAGCGTTTGCAACTGTAGCCTACAAGTGGGATTTTCTCAAGTGATTTTTTCATCATCCACTTGAAATTGTGGTTGAGATACCCGTAGATGGTAAAGATGTCGTAGGCGCTCTGGTGGTTGGCCACAAAAACATAGGAGGTACCTGACGAGATGTGCTCACGCCCGGTAACGG
>JAIDKP010000469.1 GCA_029051445.1 Muribaculaceae bacterium
ACCTGTATGAGTGCAAGTACCCAGCTCACGAGCAGGCTCACGCATATCACGAGGAAAAGGTCGCCTGCAAACTCACCTGTGGATCCCGGCGACAGATAGATGGGCAGGAACGTGCTTGCCGCGATTATGGTTGCCCCAAGCAGTGGAAGTGCAGTGTTTTTGCCGATGCGGAAAAGGTATTGCGAGGCGGGGAGTCCGCGCTTGCGGTCGACAAGTATGCCGTCCATGATTACGACTGAATTGTCGACAAGCATGCCCATGGCCACAATGAACGCTCCGAGCGATATGCGCTGCAGGGTTGTGCCGAGGTGCTCGAGTATCGGGAATGAGAGCGCGACAGTGAGTACCAGTCCGAGACCGATGATAATGCCGCTTCGCCATCCCATGGCAAAGACAAGCATTACGATTACGATGAGTACCGACTCAAGCAGGTTGAGCATAAACGATGAAATGGCCTCGCTGACTTTGTCGGGCTGGAAGAATATTTTTTCAACCTCCATACCTGCAGGAAAGCGTTGCATCACTTCGGCGATACGCGCGTCGATCGCTTTACCCACATCGGGGACGATCGCGCTGTTTTCAAGTGTGATAGTGAATGTCAGTGCCGGCTGTCCGTTGACAAAGAAAATATTGCTTGCCGGGGTGGAGTATTTGCGGTTGACTTTGGCGAGGTCACGCAGACGCACTTTCTTTCCCTCAGGCGTGTTTATGAGCAGATTGCGCAGCTCTTCCTCGTCGTTTATTGCCTCTGTTATCTCAATGGCAAGACGATCTTCATCGGCTATGAGTGCTCCGGCATTTACGGTTTTGATCGCCGATTGCAGAGACATCATGATCTGTGAGGGCACGAGTCCGTTGCGCGCGAGCTGGTCAGGAGTGAATTCGATCTCGATTACCTCCGACCGCGTGCCGCCGATGTTGATACGCTTCACGCCTGGCACAGTCACAAGATCGCGCCGAAGCTCTTTGGCGTATTTTTCCATCTCCTTATAGGTGTAGCCGTCACCTTTGAAAGCATAAAATATGCCATAGACATCAAGCATGTCGTCGACAACTACCGGATCATAACAGCCGGACGGAAGCTTTGATTTTGAGTCTGATACCTTGCGTCTGAGCATGTCAAAGTGCTGCTCGATCTCTGAGATAGGCATTTCTTTGAGAAACTCGACATTGATCATTGCCTGTCCGGCGCGTGCCTCACTCTTGATCTTGCGTATGTCAGGAAGAGTGCGAAGCTCGTCTTCAAGCATCTGCACGACATCGAGTTCTACGGTATGGGCATCGGCACCGGGGTATACAACAACAACCGATGCCTGCTTGATGGGCACTGCCGGATCCTCGAGCTTGGGCATATTGAGAAAC
>JAIDKP010000047.1 GCA_029051445.1 Muribaculaceae bacterium
CGTGTATAGGAAGTCGAGTTAGCCATGAAATTCCGGCAAAGTCGGATAGAGAGACTTTTATTAATTCCTTAAATAATGATTTTAACCACAAAAATAAAAAAATTTCATTTAGATTTTCTACTTTTGACCTCAAATCAACATAAACAACCTCAAAAGAAACCGCGCGAGGCAGATCACGCTGTTTCACACAACAAAACCAATCAGATCGAATGAGCTCTACAGCAGAGGAGTATGGGCTAATCGGATTCCCACTTACTCATTCATTTTCACAGCGTTACTTCAATGAAAAATTCAATTCGGAGAAGATTGATGCCGTATACCACAATTTTCAGCTTTCCGATATAGGCGAGCTCATGGAAATGCTCGCCGAGCATCCACGCCTGCAGGGATTCAATGTCACACTCCCCTACAAAGAACAAGTCATACCATACCTTGACGAAATCGATACGAAGGCCAAGGAAATCGGGGCTGTAAATGTAGTGAAAGTGACACATCTGAACAACGGCGACATAAGACTCAAAGGGTTCAACAGCGACTATATCGGATTCCTTGACTCTCTCGTTCCACTACTGAAAGGAAATACCGACAGCCATGCGGCACTGATACTCGGTACAGGCGGAGCATCCAAAGCAGTGAGAGTCGCGCTGCAGTCAATCGGCGCAAAGGTCTCAATGGTCTCACGAACAATGAAACCAGAAGTCGATTACACCTATGGCGACCTGACAGAGAAAATCATCGCAGACCACGATATCATAGTAAATACGACGCCGTTAGGGATGTATCCTGATTCCGAGAAGTGCCCGCCTATTCCATATCAATACATCTCTTCGGGACACATTCTTTACGATCTGATATACAATCCTGATATAACCACATTCATGAAACGTGGAGCCGAGCGTGGCGCAACAGTTAAAAATGGTCTTGAAATGCTGCTTTTACAAGCGTTTGAATCCTGGAGAATATGGACAAGCAAATAACTCTCAATATTTTCGGCTTAAATTTAGCCGCCAGATATGTGTATGTGCTGATCGCAGCAATCATATGCATTCCAGCAGATTTGCTGGGTCTGCCACACATTTTTTCTCCCGCTGTGGCATTATTTACCGGATTGGTTTTCGCTCTCGTTTTCCCGATGCCATATCCACGATTCAATAAGAAAGCTTCCAAATATCTTCTTCAGGCTTCTGTAGTCGGCCTCGGCTTCGGCATGAACGTCAACGAGTCACTGAAATCGGGTGCCGAAGGTATGATGTTCACGATTATTTCCGTGTTCGCCGTCATGACATTCGGCATAATGTTCGGATACTGGATGCACATAAATCGCAAGACTGCCTACCTGATCTCATCAGGCACAGCCATATGCGGAGGAAGCGCAATCGCAGCCGTCGGCCCTGTTGTAAAAGCATCCGATCAGGAAATGGCCGTATCGCTCGGCGTGATCTTCATGCTGAATGCAATCGCGTTGTTCATATTTCCTCCAATGGGAAAACTGTTCGGCATGAGCCAGGAGCAATTCGGCACATGGGCCGCTATCGCAATCCACGACACCTCGTCGGTCGTAGGAGCCGGTGCCGCCTATGGGCAGGAAGCTCTTAAAATAGCTACATTGGTCAAACTGACACGCGCTCTCTGGATTATCCCCCTTGCATTGATCACAATGGTATTGTTCAGAGACAAAACCGCCCGGATTTCAATCCCATGGTTCATATTCATGTTTATAGGAGCCATGCTGGTCAACACCTACTGCAATCTGCCCGCACAGATTTCTGAAATGCTGGTATATGTAGCATACAAGGGGCTTGTACTGACGCTGTTCTTCATCGGCGCAGGACTCTCAATCAAAGCGATAAAAGCCGTGGGAATACGACCTCTGGCACTTGCGATATTACTTTGGATAATCATAGGCGTATCCAGTTTCTTTGTAATCACGACAACAATGTAGCAGTCATCACTGCATCCCCAATTCCCGCCAGATGCCCAAGGCTCAATTCAGGCCAGGAGTTCCGCTGTTTCTTCCGCTCGCGGCACTTATTGCCGGGATTATAGCCGGGAGTCTGACCTCTTATACACTATGGAGCATTGTCATTCCTGCCGCATCGGTCTTTATTTTTGCGGCTCTAAGGATGCACTATATCTCTATTCTGTCAGTCATTATTTCGGCCGGAGCATTGCTTACAGCAATGACCGGCCGGAAAGGTATTGATGCAGCCCTTGACGGACACGAAGCCACCTATTCAGGCATAATACTCGAACGCTCCGACAAAAGCCGCACAACATCGACAGTTATCCTGATCGATTCTGTCGCTGATGCATCAGGCATGATGCAAAAAACCGGCAGCTTCAATGCTATAGTCTATTTTTTCGACTCGCACCTATGGCTGTCTCCCGGACAACGGATAAGATTCAACTCAAAGCTTTCAGCCACAACCCACACCCCTTCGCTGCCCGACGACCCTGATCTGTCGATATATTACCGATATAAGGAAATTTCTGCCACAGGAATAGTTTTTGCCGATCAGGTGTATGCGGCCGGAATCGGGTCGGCGTGGCGCACCGCACTTGACAATCTGCGGAAAAACATATCATCCGGACTATATAAATGCGGCATTACATATGATTGCGCAGCCTTTCTCGAAGCCATCCTTCTCGGAAACGTCGACCGGCTCGATCAGGATTTGCGCGACAATTTTGCACTTGCCGGACTATCACATATATTGGCACTGAGCGGCACGCATGTGGCAATAATCGCACTGCTTGTCTCAATCGCGCTTTTTCCGCTACATTTGCTTGGATATCGCAAGACAGCACTGATATTGTCTGTACTTTTTCTGTTTTTCTACGCTTTTCTCACCGGACTTTCCGCCTCCGTTGTCCGCTCTGTTGTAATGGCATCAGTTGTGATTCTCGGCATACTGTGCGACCGATCAAGAAGCCCGCTAAACTCCCTGTGTTTTGCCGCGATACTGATCTTATGCCTCAAACCGTCGGAGCTGTTCTCTCCGGGAATGCAGATGAGCTTTACGGCTGTAGCGTCGATCCTGATGCTGGCCAACGCCCTGAATCCGATATCACAGCGCAACAGGTTTCTTTTTATCTCAACAGGTTTTATGACAGTGACAATCGCGGCCGTAGCAGGGACATGGATTATCGCATGCCACTATTTCCACTACATACCGCTATGGTTCCTGCCCGCAAATATCCCTATGGTGTTTCTAATTCCTGTTGAAATAGCAGCCGGAACGATACAGATATTGTTCAACACACTCGGTATACACACGACAGCGATCACAACCATTATCGAACATGCCTACAGTGCTATTTCATGGGTTGCATCGTCGATAGCCGCGCACCCCGCGTCAGGCATTCGCGACATTTTTATCAATCCCTGGTGCATGCCGCTATATTTCATCGGCCTATACACAATGTCGGAAGCTCTCAGAACACGCAGCCGGCATTATCTCGCACTTGCCGTTTCTCTGTTTATCGCGACATGGGGTATTGCCGTAATCCCGCATGACGGAGGAACAGAAAGAAACCAATGGTACATAACCCGTGATAATTCATGGACCGATATCGTAATTTACAACGGCAACGAAATCCGGCTCGCCACTACTGCGTGGCGCGAAACCACCGATGAGACAGTCAGCCGTTTCACATCATCTCATTCCGGATTTCTTTCACGCCGTAAGATCAAGACACCTTCAATGCTACATGAACCGGACGACATGCACAACCGTCAGAGACAGGTTCTGTCGTTAGGCTACGGCACCACATTGGCGATTGCCGGAATGCCTGCCGATACATGTCGGTTTGCTCCACTCCCACACAGCACCTATACACTCATCTCGCGAAATAGCCAGAATATGACCCTGCATCAGATCGGAAGACATTATAACCCGGACACCATACTGATTGCACATGAAGTTTATCCGTCGGCACACGACCGTCTTGTCACCGAATTAAAAGAAGCCGACCTACCCTACATATCGCTTCGCGACCATCACGACATCTTTTCAAGAAATCTAAAGAGGATCGAGGGAAGTAACTGACGACAATATATCCACAGCCTCCTCCACCCGTTCTACACCGGCGATAGCAAAACTCCGCTTACCGTTTTTTTCACGTATTCTCACACGTCGCGGATTATCCTGAAGATAGTGTATCAGACGGCCAAACATCGGAGACTGATAATAAGCCTTGTTGCTTTCATCGACAAAATAGATAAACATGGATCCCTGCTTGAGCACGACTTTTTCTATACCGAGAGTCCTTGCAATGCGCCTTAGACGCGGTATGCGTATCAATTCGGCAGCCACATCCGGTATATTGCCGAAACGATCCCTCAAACGTGATTTGAAAGCCTGCAGATCGGTTTCCTTCTCGATATTGTCAAGTTCCTGATAAAGTGAAATGCGCTCGCTCTCCTGCGGCACGTAATCAAACGGGAAAAGCAGCTCCATATCGCTCTCAATCACACAGTCTGTCACAAAATCATCGGGATTTATATCTGATTTATCCGGAAGAACATCTGCAAATTCCTGCGTACGCAATTCAGTCACAGCCTCTTTCAATATCTTCTGATATGTTTCATATCCAAGATCGGCAATAAAACCGCTCTGCTCTGCTCCCAACAGATTTCCGGCACCTCGTATGTCCAGATCCTGCATCGCGATATGAATGCCGGAGCCAAGATCACTGAAGCTCTCGATTGCCTGAAGCCTGCGTCGGGCTATGGCCGGGATCGGCTTACCCGGAGGCACAGTCAGATAACAGAACGCCTTTCTTGCCGAGCGTCCCACACGTCCACGCAACTGATGCAGCTCCGAAAGCCCGAAATTCTGGGCATTGTTTATGATTATCGTGTTGACATTGGGCATGTCGATACCACTCTCCACTATCGTAGTCGACAACAATACATCATAGTCGTGATTGGCAAAAGCAAGTATGGCCTCCTCCAGTTTCTCCGGCGGCATCTGTCCGTGTGCCACAAGAGTGCGGGCACCAGGCACCAGACGACCTACCATATTCTGAAGATCATACAGACCTTCAATACGGTTACTTATAAAGAATACCTGTCCGTTTCGCGAAAGCTCGAAGCCGACAGCCTCAGCCACAAGATCATCTGTCAGAGGAGATACCGATGTCATGATCGGATAACGGTTGGGGGGCGGAGTCGTGATAGCCGAAAGATCACGCGCTCCCATAAGCGAGAATTGCAGAGTGCGCGGTATAGGTGTCGCACTCATCGTGAGTGTATCCACATTGACTTTCAACTGCTTGAGTTTCTCTTTTACCGCAACCCCGAATTTCTGCGCTTCATCGACTACCAGAAGACCGAGATCCTTGAATTTAACACTCTTGCCTATCAGCTTGTGGGTACCTACAATTATGTCTATTTTTCCGGCCGAAAGATCTTCGAGTATCATTTTGACCTGCCTGGGAGTGCGTGCGCGCGACAGATAGTCCACCCTGACGGGCAAGTCCTTCAACCGCTGCGTAAATGTTCTGTAATGCTGATATGCAAGCACCGTAGTAGGCACAAGAACCGCTGTCTGCTTCCCGTCGGCCGCCGCTTTGAACGCCGCTCTTACAGCAATCTCGGTCTTACCGAATCCCACATCGCCGCAAATAAGACGATCCATCGGCCGCTGACTCTCCATGTCACGCTTAACATCAGCAGTCGCAGTCATCTGATCGGGAGTATCCTCGTATATAAACGAGGCCTCCAGCTCATGCTGCATATAGCCGTCGGGGGAAAATGCAAAACCTTTCTCATCACGACGCGCTGCATAAAGCTTGATCAGATCTCGTGCAATATCCTTGAGCTTTGACTTGGTTTTCTCCTTGACCCGATTCCACGCGCCCGATCCGAGTTTGTTTACTTTGGGAGGTACCCCCTCTTTGCCTCTGTATTTTGCAAGCTTATGCAACGAATGGATTGACACAAAAATCACATCGTTGTTCTGATAAGTGAGCTTTATCATTTCTTGCGTGCGACCATTTACATTTGTACGCAGCAAACCGCCGAACACACCGACACCATGGTCTATATTCACAATAAAGTCTCCCGGC
>JAIDKP010000470.1 GCA_029051445.1 Muribaculaceae bacterium
GCATATAATCGATGGTGTGAAGAACGGCACTCTCGATGAGAAGATCGTTGACCGTAACGTGAGGCGCATACTTGAGCTTATAGTAAAGACTCCAACCTTCAACGGCTATAAGTACACCAATAACCCCGATATGGAGGCTCATGCGGCAGTGACACGCCAGTCGGCCACAGAGGGAATGGTGCTTCTGAAAAACAATGACAACACTCTGCCCCTGAAAGACAATGACCGCAAGGTCGCTCTTTTCGGTAATGTATCGTATAATTTCTTCTCAGGAGGAACCGGATCGGGTGATATCAACCGTCCGTATGTTGTGTCGCTTCTTGACGGTCTGAAAAATCAGAACATTGTGGTTGATGACAATCTGAAGGCTCTTTATTCAGGTTACAGCAAGCCGCAGGAGCAGGGTGAGCAGGTGCGCATAGGTGAAATGCCGATGGATACGGCAATCATCAAATATGCCGCAGAGAACAATGATATGGCCATTGTGACTATCGGACGTATCTCCGGCGAGTATATAGACCGTGTCGCTTCTGATTTCTTCCTGTCGGATACGGAGTACCAGCTGATGAAGGATGTGACACGCATTTTCCATGAGGCCGGCAAAAAAGTGGCGGTTGTGCTCAATGTCGGCGGCGTGATCGAGACTACAAGCTGGAAAGATATGCCCGACGCTATCCTGCTTTCATGGCAGGCAGGTCAGGAAGGTGGTAACTCGGTCGCCGATATTCTTGTAGGAAATGCAAATCCGTCGGGTAAGCTCCCCAATACATGGCCTGTGACTCTGAGCGATCACAAGAGTTCTCTTAATTTCCCGATAGATCAGAAGATTGATCGTCGCTGGTCGGTAAAAACCGGATTGAAGCACGATATCAAGAATGTCGATTATACGGTTTATGATGAGGGTGTATATGTCGGCTACCGCTGGTTTGATACAGAGGGTATAGATGTCAGCTTCCCGTTTGGCTACGGATTGAGCTACACTACATTTGAGTATGGTAAGCCTGTTGCAAAGCGCGACGGAGACAATGTCGTTGTGGAGGTGAATGTGAAAAATACCGGTAAGGTGGCAGGCAAAGAGTCGGTACAGCTGTATGTCGAGGCTCCCAAAGGAAAACTTGACAAACCGGTTCATGAACTCAAGGCATTTGCCAAGACCGGTCTTCTTCAGCCCGGCGAGTCGCAGACATTGACAATGACTGTCAATCCGTCAGATCTTGCTTCTTATGATGAAGAGGCTGTCGCATGGGTCACTGATGGTGGCGCTTACAAGTTTGTTGTGGCCGCTTCGTCGCGTGATCCGCGTGGTGAGGTGACGGTAGATATCGATCCTCTTGTGCGCAAGACCAACGACGTGCTTAAAAGAAAAGACAAGTAATATATCTCTGAAATGAAAACCTCTCCATTGTTCACATGGTCACGCCGGTATCTTAAATGGCCGTTTATCACGGCTGTAGGTGTCATGGTGTTTCTTACATGCTTCAACGACAACAATGTCGTGAAGTACTATGAGTATGATATCGAGATCGAACGCCTGCATGCCGAGATCGCGATGCATGAAGACACTTTGGCTCATTATCGCAGTCTGAACGAGCGTCTCGGATCGGATCCGGAAACGATGGAGCGGATTGTAAGGGAGAAATATCACATGCAGCGTCCCAATGAGGACGTATATATATTTACACGTTGACAGACAATTCTCTATGTCGAAAAACAGAACTGACATTAATGTGGATCCGGTGACCGGAAAGCAGCCGAGCCGTATCGCGCTTATGGGTATGACTCTCGGCATGTTGCTTATTGTAGCGGGGACGCTTTCCCCTCTACTTGGAGGGCATGTGTCGCTTTATCGCTGGATTTATGGAGCCGGCGCATTGATATTGTTGATAATAAGGATATTTACGCCTTATACAGGCAAGGCTTTGCGTCTAAAACGGTTGTATAGAATTGAGTCATGGGCGGCGTTGTTTTTCTGTGTCGCTGCATTCTTCATGTTCTATCAGCCCGGCATTATGCGTGACTGGCTTGTGTTTACGCTTGCCGGAGGTGCGATCCAGATCTATACGTCAATAATGATTCCTCTTGTTGTCAAAAAAGAATCGGCAAAGAATTGATATCGACAGAAACATTCCAGACGCTTGCAGCCAAGTATGTCACGCTTGGCTGCAAGCTTAATTTTGCCGAGACTTCGACGATCGCGGCAGAACTTGAACGGCGTGGTGTCAGGCGTGCAAGCGATGATGAGGCTCCTGATATCATTGTAGTGAATACATGTAGTGTCACGGCTGTGGCCGACAAAAAAGGGAGGCAGACTATCAGATCCCTTGCAAGGCGATGGCCTGATGCCGTGATAGTGGCGACCGGGTGTTACGCTCAGCTGAAGCCTGACGAGGTCGCCGCAATTGACGGGGTGCATATTGTTGCCGGAAATGACCATAAGGGAGAATTGCCGCAGATGCTGGCAGACTGGATCGAAGACCGCAAGGACCGTATGGTTGTCACTGCGGGCAAGGATATACGCCGTTTTGTTCCCTCCTGCTCAAGGGGCGACCGAACACGCTGGATGCTGAAAGTGCAGGACGGATGCAACTGTTATTGCAGTTACTGCACGATTCCCATGGCTCGCGGGCGTAGCCGCTCCGGGTCGATAGAATCTCTTGTGGCGCAGGCAAGAGACGCTGCTTTATCCGGGGCTAAAGAGATTGTTATTACAGGAGTAAACATCGGAGACTTCGGCTGGGGAAGAAGTGACGGCTTTATAGATCTGATCAAGGCTCTTGATGAGGTGGACGGTATTGATAGATATCGTATTTCGTCGATAGAGCCTGATCTCCTGACTGATGAGATAATTGAATTTACCTCGCGCTCAAAGAGGTTTATGCCTCATTTCCATATTCCGCTTCAGTGTGGTGACGACGAGATGCTGAGTCTGATGCGCAGGCGGTATGACAGATCGCTGTTTGCCGACCGTATTGAGCATATACGACGTGTGATGCCTGATGCTTTTATAGGTGTGGATCTAATTGTGGGTATGCGCGGGGAGACATATGAGCGTTTTGAAAGTTCACGAGATTTTGTCTCGTCTCTCAACATAACGAGGCTTCATGTGTTTCCTTATAGTGAGCGTCCCGGTACCAGGGCACTGGAGATATTTCCTGTCGTCGGTTCTGATGAGCAACGCCGCCGCACACATGAGATGATAGCGATATCTGATAAATTCCATATGGCTTTTGCCAGACAGTATGAGGGAGAATGCCGTCCTGTACTTCTGGAACAGCTTGCGCCGGACGGCAACGGTATGGAAGGATATACCGACAATTATCTGCGTGTGGAAGTGGAAGGAACTGATGTCTCTATGGCAAACAAGATAGTGATGGCGCGTCTCGGTACAGCAAGATGGGAAGATGACGGTCCGATATTGAAAGGTGTGATTGTATAATGAATGCAGATTGCGGAGTCATAATACTTAACTGGAACGGCGTTGAGCTGTTGCGCCGGTTTCTGCCGAGGGTAGTGGCCAACACCCCGCCTGAGTCAGCAGATATCGTTGTCGCCGATAACGGGTCGACAGATGATTCCGTCTGTTGGGTACGTGAGAATTATCCGTCGGTCAGGATAATGTCTTTTGAGAAGAATCTCGGTTTCGCAGCAGGATATAACCGTGCGTTGAAAGAGGGAGGCTACAGGATAAGTGTATTGCTGAACTCCGATGCCGCTCCCGATCGCAACGGCTGGATCGAATCTTTGAAACGGGTGTTTGATGACGGCCGTGTGGCCGCCGCGCAACCTAAGATTCTGTCGGAGCGGGTGAGAGGGGAGTTTGAGTATGCCGGTGCAGCAGGCGGCTATCTTGACAGAAACGGCTATCCTTATTGTCGCGGACGTGTCATGTCGGTTGTAGAGAAGGATTGCGGGCAATATGATTCCATAGTCCCGGTTGACGTTGACTGGGCTTCAGGAGCCTGTCTTGCCGTTGATACAGCCGCGTAT
>JAIDKP010000471.1 GCA_029051445.1 Muribaculaceae bacterium
GCCGACGAGATTGTAGCCATGATGAAAAACTTTAGAGCCAATCCTCCGAAGTCTCTTGGCGGTGGCCGTGTTGTTGTCGTCAAGGATTATGCTGATCTTAACAAGACCGATATGACTACCGGCAAGATCGAGAAGATGGATATGCCTGTCACTTCAAATGTGCTTCAGTATTTTACAGAGGATGGCACAAAGATCTCGATACGTCCGTCGGGAACAGAGCCTAAGATCAAGTTCTATATCGAAGTGCGCGGGCACATGGGGTCGCCGGCCGACTATGAGAAAGCAATAAAAGAGGCTGACGCCAAGATAGACGAGGTGAAGAAGGATCTCGGAATCTGAGGATAAAATCAGGAGTAAGGATCGGATGAGCGAATGGATGTGAGATTCCTGACGCTCATCCTGTCTTTTTTTATAACCAGCAATGCAAAATGTCGGAAATCAATAGAATGCCGGTTGTCGGTCGTTTTGCCCCATCGCCGTCGGGACGCATGCATCTTGGTAATGTGTTTACGGCCGTATTGTCCTGGCTGTCGGTAAAAAGTCGTGGAGGGGTATGGGTTCTCAGGATCGAGGATCTGGATCCGATGCGATCGAAGCGTGTTTTTTCAGAGATGATCGAGGAGGATCTTTTGTGGCTTGGTCTTGAGTGGGACGAGGGAGGCCTTGATGACCGTGGTCTTCATGGCCCATACAGTCAGAGCGGCAGAGGCGGTCTATATGAAGCAGCACTGCATAAGCTGGATTCTCTGGGTATTACGTATCCCTGTTACTGCACCCGTGGTGAGCTGATGGCGACCAATGCTCCACATCAGAGCGATGGACGCAGGGTGTATGGAGGAAGTTGCCGTCCGCCATATCTCGGCGGAACTATGACACCGACAATGGACAGGGCTGTCAGGGCCACACGCCTTTTTGTGCCTGACGAAACGATTATTTTTGAGGACGGCATATTTGGCGCGACACATGTCGACCTCGGCAGTGAGGTCGGGGATTTTGTGTTGCGCAGGGGAGACGGTGCGTGGGCATATCAGCTTGCGGTTGTGGTCGATGATGCGGAAATGGGAGTGACTGAGGTTATGCGCGGTTTTGATCTGCTTCAGTCTTCGGCCCAGCAGATTTATCTTTACCGTCTTCTGGGCTATGATGTCCCGGAGTTTGTGCATCTTCCTCTCATATGCAACCGTGATGGGCAGAGGCTTTCCAAGCGTGACGGATCACTGAACATGGAGGCATTGCGACGATATTATAAGGCAGAGGATTTGCTTGGCCGTATAGGGTATATGGCAGGTTTGCTGGATAAACCTGAAAGAGTCTCTCTTAATCAGCTGAAGGAGATATATGATGTCGCCAGGCTTCCTCGCACGGAACGCATATGTGTATGAGCCCCCGTATTGCTAAAAGATCTGAGCAGTGCCGTCGTCAAGGGCTTCGGTGGTAAGGAGCTGACGTAGAGTCTTGTCGTAGTCAAGTGCGTTTTCGCGTTTGACTGCTTCTATTACAAACGGCTGTGCGTAGCTCGACGGCATAGGGCTTCCCGGTTTAATGACATCGGTTATGTGTAGCAGATAAACGTATCCGTCGAAGTGGTGCTCGAGGTTTTTGTTGTCAATCGGGAATGTTCCCGGACTTTTGTCGAACCCGTCATATGGAATGCGGTCTTCAATATGCAGCCAGTTCATCCATGTATCTCTGAAGTATTCGTAGTTGACGGCTGAACTTACAGACTTGTCAAGACGATCGATATCGTCAGGACGATCGCTTTGATATAGTTTTATTACCTCATTGAGTTCAGGCGCGTCTTCGGGAATCTTAATGTAGATACCTTTGACTATCGGGTGGTCAAGTATGAAAGCATCGGCATTGAGGCTGATGTATTCTTCAATCTGGTCTTCGGTGAGAACCGGGTCGGTGACGTTTTCTTCGGCTTTTCGTTTCCGGTATTCCCACATGAGTAATTCACGTCGATAGTTCTCGACAAGACGGTTGATTTCTTCTGTGTCAGGAATATTACGCTCGGCTACAATCATTGTGGCTTCATTTTCCACCCAATTGTTTATGAACGCGTTTGCTGCTTTAATGCTGTCGGATTCCGAGACTCCGGCCGGTATGTTGCGGCGCACTTCGCTTTTTGAGAGCCAACGGTCGCCTACACGTGCAGCCGGATCGTTTATCGGTTGAGTTTTGTCGGAACAGGCCTGAAGCAGGATTATCGTGATTAACGGAATAAGAAGCCTACGGTATGTCTTGTAATTTGCCATGTGTTTATCGGTAAGGAAATGTGGCTTTGCTGCATGGTATTATCGCCGATGTAGTATTACATATAGAATGACGGGTACTCCGAAGAGTGGTGTGACTGCGTTAAGCGGTAACAGTGATGCTGATTTTATCCATGGAATGAATCCGGAGGAAGGCAACACTGACAGGAGATTGCATGATGCCCCGATGATTGCCCCGATGATGATGGTTGCGGGTAAAAGTATGCGGTGTGTGTCAGTCTTCATTACCATGCGGGCGATATGTGGCACGGCGAGCCCTATAAATGCGACCGGTCCGCAGAATGCGGTGGCTGTTGCCGAGAGTATGCCTGTGGCAAAAAGTAGCATGTTGCGTGTGTTGCGTATGTTTATCCCGAGGTTGCGGGCGTAGTCGTTGCCGAGCAGAAGAAGGTCTAGAGGTTTTGCCAGCGCGATAGCGAATGCCAGTCCTGTCATTGTGAGTATGATAAATACCGGCATACGTTCGAAAGGCAGTGCTGTAAAGCTTCCCATGCCCCAGATTACGTAGTTCTGTACTCCGTCGGAAGTGGCGGAGAAGTTTAGTATCATGATAAAGGAGGATGCGAGATATCCGACGAGGATTCCGGCGATAAGGAGCATCAGGTCGTTTCGCAGCCATGCTGACAGCGCAAGCAGTATTGCCATGATCATGAAACTTCCGGCCATTGCTCCTGCTATGATGGCGAATTCGGTGCCGAATTCTATTGTTCCGGCGATCATGGATCCGCCTCCGATTAGCATTACAACTGCAACACCGAGGCTTGCCCCGGAGTTTATCCCAAGTATTGAAGGTCCGGCAAGCGGATTTCTGAATGCTGTCTGCAGGAGAAGACCGCTGACAGCGAGTCCTGAACCGCCAAAAATTGCAGTAATTGCGGCTGGCAGACGGCTTTCAAGAACGATAAAACGCGTAGCATCGGATACAGACGTGGAGGCGTTGCCTGTCAGAATATCAGTGACATGGCAGATCGGGATTCTGACTGCTCCTATATACAGGTTGCCGACGAAGACAAGAATAAGGATGATGCATAGCACGATCCATCGTAGTGATCTTGAGGATGTCTTCATCTGCCGAACCGGTTATTTTTTTGTCCCGATCTCTATAGCTGCTCCGGTTGCGGGATCGATGATGAGGTATGCCGGTGCACGTTTGTCGGTGAATGAATTGGGTGCCAATCCGTAGTCTATGCCGGCCTGGGCGATGTCAATCGATTTTTCGGCAAAATTCTGACCATCGTAGCTGACAGCTATTTTTGCTGTCCCGGGTATGCAGTAGGCAAATCCGTTTTTAGGGAAGGGTAGGGGTGTGCCTTTGTCGTTCAATGGCATTTCCCCGCGCGAAACAACTTTATAGGAGATGGTGATCGGTGCTCCCGACAGGTTGTCGGCGCTTACTATGCCGTCGACACTTGAAAGACGCGCAATGACTTTTCCGTTTATGTCGTTGTCGGTTGCCGACGGTGTGAATGATATCGTTGTGACTTCTGTCGATGTCTGTTCGGTTCCGAGAAACATTGCCGTAAGTGCGGCTTCCTGTGCATTGAGGTTGTCCAGTACCAGCTGCATGGCCTGTCCGTCGGGCGGCATCTGGTCAGCCTGTCCGGTGAGAAGATCAGAGCGGCTCTGGCGCAGGGCATACAACTGCTCTGACGCTATCTGTGCGCGCTTCAGTGTTGACTGGCTTCGGAGCATGTCCTCGGTCATGACCTGACGTGCTGCATCGGTCTGTAGCGGCGAGGGTGCTGCTTCCTGTGCAACCGGGAGTGCTTCAGTCTTTGGTGTGTATGTCTCTTCAGTGTTTACTGCAAGAGGCACATCGTTGGATGACAGAATGATGAACGGTGTTGATCCGGAACTGAATTTCACGGCGTAGCGACGGCTGGGGTCTGGTGTGCCGTGTGTCGTCAGTGTGACGCTTTTGAGGGTGTATTCCACCGACGGTTCGGCTACAGGATCGTCGACGTTGAGAATGCGTTTTGCGTAGTCGTAGAACTCTCCCGGTGTGCGTACGGTTTTTACTGTCTCCAGTGTTATGTCGACAGTTGTGAGTGGCAGAGAGTAGACAATGGCGAAATCATTTGCTTTTGTCGCCGACAGTTTCTGTGTTGTCTCAGCGGAGGCTCCGAGTGCTATTGCCGCTATTATTGCTGTTGATATAAATTTATGCTTCATTGCTCATTATCTCTTTTATGGCTTTGCCTGTTGCGTTGGCGATATCGGTGGCTGTGACTCCATATGATCCTTCGGTGCGTTCTGCGATCTCACCGGCGAGTCCGTGTATATATACTCCTGTCAGAGACGCTATTTCCGGGGGGTAGCCCTGTGCAATCAATGCGGCGAGTATGCCTGTGAGAACGTCGCCGCTTCCGGCTGTGGCCATTGCCGGTGTGCCGGATGAATTGAAGTATATTTTTCCATCGGGCCGCACTACGGCTGTGTAGCGTCCTTTCAGGATGATCAGTACGTTGTAGTAGCTTGCCATTTCAATGGCTTTTGACAGTCGGGCCTCGCTGTTTGGCTGCGGACCGAACAACCGGTCGAATTCTCCTGCGTGAGGTGTGAGGATGGAGAGGATCGGTATTGTCTGAAGCATTGCCGGTTTAAGCGCTATACAATTGAGCGCGTCGGCATCGAGGATTACAGGCGACGACGTTGACGCGAGGAAATCTTCGAGAGCCGATATTGTGGCATCGTCGGTACCGATACCGGGCCCCACGGCTATCGAATCGTAGTGGTGCAGTGGCTTGATCTTGTTGATTATCGCGTCGTTCTGAACATATTGGAACAGAGCTTCCGGCACGGTTGACTGAAGGATGTTGAACCCGCAGAGGGGTGAGCTTACAGTCAGTTTGCCTACTCCGGCTTTAAGTGCTCCCCGCGCAGCCATGACGGCAGCTCCCATCATGCCGTAGCGTCCGGCATAAATAATTGCAGAACCATAGTCTTTTTTTGATGAGGACTGTGGGCGCGGTCTCAATGTGCGGGCAACATCGCTTTTTTCCACAAGATAGTAGCGTACCGGTACTTTTGATATTGCCTGCCGTGACAGACCGATGTCAACGGTGATCCATTCACCACAGAGGTCGGATACTGACGGCAGAAAGAATGCCAGGTGCGGGAATTGTATGGCGATTGTCAGAGTCGCGTGTATAATGTGTCTTGATATGGCATGCGGATTCCAGTCGATCGACATTCCGGAAGGTATGTCGATTGCGATGACAGTCGCCCGGCTGTCGTTGATGGTTTCTGCAAGTGTGCAGAAGCCTCCTTCGAGCGGGCGGTTTTGCCCTCGTCCGAAAAGACCGTCTATTACAATGTGCCTTGGTGTGAGGCTTGGCATCTTGAATGTCTTGACGACCTCGGTAAGCCGTTCGGCCGGGAACCCGGCCGCCAGCAGGCGATGCTGCATTGTCCGGCATTCGTCGCAAAGCCTGTTTCCGTGTATGTTGAATAGGGTCACATCGGCATTGTATCCGTTTTCCCATAAGATGCGGGCCGCGCATAGCGCATCGGCTCCGTTTTTTCCGGGGCCGGCAAAGAATACAAATTGTCTTTCCTTGCCATATCGCTGCATTATAATGCGTGCGATAGCGTCGCCGGCGCGCTCTATTAGGTCGATCGCGCTGACTCCTTCCTGTATTGTGGCGGCCTCGATGGCCTTGATCTCCTGTTGTGTAAAAATCTTCATAATGAATACAACAAAGATAGATAACCAGCGGGTAAAAAACCAAAAATAGAGGGCGTAATTATTCATTGATTGCACCGGGGCTTGTTTCTGTGGTATCAACAGATGTATAGTGAAGCTGTGGAGTGTGAAAAAAAAAGGTCTGTGTTGATAATATTTTTATCCATGTCGTTAATAAAGTTTTGCAAAAAGGTTGTAAAGGTGTATCTTTGCAGGCGAGTTATGTGCAGAAGTATACATACGCTGCCATGACAAACACGTGATAAAAGCTGAAAATTCAATATGATATCTTTAGCAATCTTCGGAATCCAGAATAATGCGATGCTCGCGGTCGTGGGCCTGCTGACTGGAGTGGGGCTCGTGGCGCTTGCCATGTGGCTTGCGGGGCTTATTTCGCCTCGCTCGTTCAATGCACAGAAGGGAGAAGCCTATGAGTGCGGTATCCCTACCCGTGGCGAAAGTATGAGCCGCTTCTCGGTCGGTTATTATCTGTTTGCGATCTTGTTTCTGATGTTTGACGTGGAGACGGTGTTTCTGTTTCCGTGGGCAGTCAGGGTGCGTGAGCTCGGGGTTGACGGGCTGTTGAGCATCGGAGTGTTTTTTGGAGTGCTTGTACTTGGACTCATCTATGCCTGGCGTAAAGGAGCGCTCGAATGGAAATGAAAGACCAGATAACCACCAAGAGCATGCCTTACGAGGCATTTAAAGATAATGAATATATCGAGAACCTCGTCGGAGAGCTTCGTGCCAGCGGCACGAATGTGCTTGTCGGGGTGCTTGACGATCTGATCAACTGGGGGCGCAGTAACTCGCTCTGGCCGCTCACATTCGCCACCAGTTGTTGCGGCATTGAATTTGTGTCGCTTGGAGCGGCGCGCTTTGACATGGCGCGTTTTGGCTGGGAAGTAGCGCGTGCTTCGCCCCGTCAGGCCGATTTCATGATGGTGGCAGGAACGATTGTAAACCGTATGGTTCCTGTGTTCCGTCGTCTCTACGATCAGCTTGCCGAACCTAAGTATGTGATAGCATGTGGCGGCTGTGCCATTTCCGGCGGCCCGTTCCGCAAGAGTTATCATGTCGCAAAGGGTATCGAGGATATTGTTCCGGTGGATGTGTTTGTTCCGGGTTGTCCTCCTCGCCCCGAAGCGATGATCTATGGTATCATGCAGCTTTCGCGCAAGCTTAAAGTCGAGCGTTTCTTCGGCGGTGTCAACCGTCAGGAAAAGGTGTCGGATTTTGAGGCTATCCAGAAAGCCAAAGAAACGACAGGCGCAGGCGAGTGAGTGCCTTGACACTGAGATAGGAATTATCAAGCCAAATCAGATATCACAACAATCAATATAAAATGGCCAATCTCCAGGAAAAGATTTCGTTGCTGTTTCCTACGGTAAAGATAGAAGAAGCCGACACGCTTACCCTGACGCTCGAACCCGCGCAACTTCATGAAGTATGCCAGAAGTTGCGTGATGATTCCGAGCTCGCATTTGACTATCTTGAAACGATAGTCGGTATGGACTGGACAGAGTCGCTCGGGTGTGTATATATCCTTAATTCTACAGTTCACGGCCACACGGTGTCGATAAAGACATCGACAACCGACCGCGAGAATCCGTATATCCCTTCTGTCGCCGACCTTTGGGCTGTTGCGGTTACATTTGAGCGTGAAGTGTATGACTTCTTCGGCATCATTTTCGTCGGCAATCCCGATATGCGTCGTCTTTTCCTTAATATTGACTGGAAAGGCTATCCTCTTCGCAAGGATTATGACGATGATCCTTCTCTGAATCCTTGTTCGATAGAGAATGAGCGTCAGAGCGATGACACCTATGTTTATACTCAGGGTGAGGACGGGCAGGTTATCAGGAACGAGAAACCTATTTTCGCTCCCGATGATTTTGTTGTGAATATCGGCCCGCAGCATCCGGCTACGCATGGTGTGCTGCGTTTCCGCACCGCTCTCGACGGAGAGACGATCAAGAAGATCGATGTCTACATGGGATATATCCACCGTGGTGTGGAGAAGCTCTGCGAGAACCTCACGTATTTCCAGACTCTGCATTATATGGATCGTCTGGATTATTTCTCTGCTCATAATTATCATCACGGATTGTGTATGTGCATCGAGAAGGCTGCCGGAATCGAGGTGCCTGAGCGTGCGCAGTATATACGTGTGATCATGGATGAGCTGTCGCGCATAGCATCGCACTGTCTCTTTATCGGCACTTTCTGTATGGACCTCGGCGCAACGACAATGCTGTTCTATACATTGCGTGTCAGAGAGCAGATCCTCGATATAATGGATAAGACATGCGGCGCACGCATGACATTCAACTATGACTGTATCGGTGGTGTCCTTGCTGATCTTGACAAGGATTTTGTGAAGGATGTGAAGGATCTTCTGGCTGTTCTTCCTGCAAATATCAAGGAATACAACAAGATATTTACGGGCAATGTCATTGCCAAGAACCGTATGACAGGTGTCGGCGTGCTTTCGCGTGAGGATGCCATTTCCTATGGTTGCACCGGTCCGACCGGTCGTGCTTCGGGATGGGCTTGTGATGTGCGTAAAACGCATCCCTATAGTCTCTATGCTTCAATGAAGGATACTTTGAAGTGGGATGAGGTTGTGATGGACGAAGGAGACAGCATGGCCCGCTTCAAGGTGAGAATCGCCGAGATGGAGCAGAGCGCCAGAATCATAGAACAGCTTATCGACAATATTCCTGCAGGGGATTATTGTGCAAAGGTGCCTAAGGTTCTTAAGCTTCCAAAGGGCAGCTGGTGGACAGTTGTCGAGGGATGCCGCGGCCTCTTTGGCGTGTATATCGAGAGTGACGGCGGTGTCAATCCTTATCGTCTGAAGCTTGCTACGCCTTGTCTGCCCCTCGCAGCTGCAGTGGATCACATGACTTCAGGTCAGAAGATTGCCGATCTGATAACGATCGGTGGATCGCTTGACTACATTGTGCCTGACATGGACCGCTAAATAAGAAAAGAGTAAACCATTATAGCGTTATCGCATCAAATAGACGACGAAATGTTTGACTTCTCAATCGTCACTGACTGGATCAACAATTTACTTGGCGGGTTTATGCCTTCGTGGCTCGTTACCGTCATCGAGTGTATCGGCATAGGCATCGGCCTTCTGTTGGTCTATGCGCTTCTCGCGTTGTTCTACATCTACTATGAGCGTAAGCTTTGTGCTGCGTTCCAGTGCCGTCTCGGTCCCAACCGTGTCGGTCCTCTCGGCTTGCTTCAGAGCTTTGCCGATATGTTCAAGATCCTTATCAAGGAGCTTATCTCGCTTGAAAAGACTGACAAGTTCCTTTTTGCTCTTGCACCGTATCTTGTAATTATAGCCTCGATGCTCGCGTTTGCGGTGCTGCCGTGGGGTAAAGGACTGCAGATTATCGATTTCAATATCGGTATCTTCTTCCTTATCGCAGTATCGTCGATCGGTGTGCTCGGTATCCTGCTTGCAGGCTGGTCGTCAAATAATAAGTTCACTCTTATAGGTGCCATGCGCTCGGGTGCGCAGATGGTCAGCTATGAGCTGTCGATAGGACTTTCGGTGCTGACTATGGTCGCTTTTGCGGGAACAATGTCGATTACCGGAATTGTGGAGGCTCAGAATAATCTGTGGTTTATCTTCTCCGGTCACATTCCGGCTATAATTGCTTTTGTGATCTACATGATCGCCGGAACGGCCGAAACCAACCGCGGACCTTTTGACCTTCCTGAGGCAGAGAGCGAGCTTACTGCCGGTTATCATACGGAGTATTCCGGTATCCATTTCGGATTCTTCTATCTTGCCGAGTATCTGAATCTGTTTATTGTATCGGGTGTCGCTTCGCTGCTTTTCTTTGGCGGATGGATGCCGTTCCATGTTCCCGGATGGGATGGCTTTAACCATGTCATGGATTATATCCCCGGTGTTGTATGGTTTATCGGCAAGGCATTTGCTCTCTCGTTCATTATCATCTGGTTCAAGTGGACGTTCCCGCGTCTTCGCATCGACCAGCTGCTATCGCTTGAGTGGAAGTATCTTCTTCCGATCAATCTTGTGAATCTCGTGCTGATGGTGCTCGTGATTGTGAGCGGTTTCCACTTCTGATAAAAAAGTAACAGCAAACAAACGACCGAATTACAGGTCAAAGACAATATATCTTCAATGACTAACGCCTCCGGAAAAATAGCTCAGGTAATCGTCCCGGTTGTCGATGTCTCTTTCGAGACTTTGGCTTCGG